>DMKD01000169.1:0-2155 GCA_003454605.1 Spirochaeta sp.
ATCGCTATTCTGTTAATATCAGTGTTTCATTCCGATATAAGGGTGAGATTCTACCCGCAAGGCTGATTAATTTTTCAAGTACCGGTGCCTGCCTTGAGACGATGATGGAAATGGAAATGGGCGAGTTTTGCGGATTTTACTGCACCCTCGGCTATAATTCCGCGGATGTAGACGGTGTAATTAAGTGGAAGAAGAAACTGGAGCACCATAGGCATTACGGGATTGCCTTCATTAATGAATCCAAGAAACAGAAATCTGACATCTCACAAATCCTCGGCACCATAAGAGCCCTTGGCGGTAAGGAGCGGAACCGTGACAAGAAGGAGTATGATAAACTCATCGAACGTACTCTGCCGTCAACACCCTACCGGATGTTTCAAAAATCCAGCAAGGATTAATAAAGCATCTTTTTCAGGATGTCATCATTACGCCGCCATTTCGGGTTTACTTTGACGCGTAAATCAAGATGCACATGATATGGAAATATTCCGTTCAGTTCCTTTGAGGATTCTGAGCGGATTTTTTTTATGTTTTCACCGCCGTGTCCAACTAGAATGCCCTTCTGACTTTCGCGTTCTGCAACAAGGAAGGCCCGCACCCAGAGTTTTTTAATCTCACCGGTTTCTTTGTATTTCATTTCCATGTCGGCAATCTCAACATAGATTGAATGAGGCAGTTCCTGCCGGGAAAGATTGATTGCCTTTTCCCGCACTATCTCCTTAACCCGGAATTCAGGCTGCTGGTCAGTGTAATAGTCTTCGGGGTACATGGGTTCGCCTTCCGGGGCTATCTCGAAAAGTCTGTCTATGACAGCTCTTACGCCCTTGCCGGTCTCTGCTGACACAGGGAAAACAGAGCCCGAATCAATTATCTCCGGAGCCCCTTCTTTTATAAATTCTGCAGCTGTACCGGGATTGCTGCCATGCAGGTCGGTTTTGTTCATTAACACGAGGGTTTTGCTGAAATAAGGTTTGAGCAGTTCAAGGATCTCCCCCTCTTCCTTGCCCGGCGGGCGGGTTGTATCTATCATATAAAGGACAATGTCGGCATCTTCAAGCGAGGATCCGGCTAGGTCTTTAAGGTAATGATTGAATTTTTTATCAGAATTATGGTATCCGGGAGTGTCGATAAAGATGAGCTGTCCGGCATCTTCGGTAATAATTCCGCGAATCTTGTTTCGGGTAGTCTGCGGAACAGGTGATACGATTGATACCTTCTCTCCGCATATGTTGTTGAGAAGAGTGGATTTTCCTGCCGAAGGCCGTCCAATTATTGATATAAAAGCTGACTTCATTTACTTATTGTAGTAAATTATGTAAAATACGCAATAGCGAAAACTGATTGAAATTCCTTTTCCAATCAGTTTCTGAAAAATATACTATAACGCAGTATATTCTTCACTCCCGCATCTTGCCATCTAAGCTGCGTTGCAGCTTTTAGCAGGACATTTTTATAGGAGTAAATGATAGATGAGTGATAAAGAAAAAGAGAAAGGCAAAGAAGCCGAACAGGAAGCCGCCGCAGAAAGAATGCTGAAGACCAGGACTGTTCTGCTTTCCGGGGAAGTAAATAAAGAGCTTGCTGAGAAGGTTGTTAGACAGCTTCTTCTGCTTGAGGCTGATTCAGATGAACCAATCAAGGTGTTCATCGATTCTCCCGGCGGTGATGTAGATGCCGGTTTTGCCATTTTTGATATGATAAGATTTGTGAAACCTGAGGTCTACACTATAGGTATGGGACTTGTAGCAAGTGCCGGAGCATTGATTCTGCTTGCCGCACCTAAGGAAAGAAGAATTGGTCTTCCTAATTCCCATTACCTCATTCATCAGCCGCTTTCAGGAATGCGCGGTGTTGCGACAGAAATTGAAATTCATGCAAAAGAGCTGGAGAAACTGAGAATCAAACTTAATGATCTTATAGCAGAAGAAACAGGCCAGAAGATCAAGCGGGTTGAAAAAGACACGGATCGTGATTACTGGATGGGCTCAACCGAAGCCCAGGAATACGGTCTTATTTCTAAAATTGTTACAAACAGAAGCGAGATGGAATAACAGAGAAGCCGATTATCCGGGAAAAGAAAAACCGCGGGCAGTATTACTTGTCTTGCGGTTTTTTTGTACTTATCATTTCTATTAAAGCGCCGTTAAAGCACCGT
>DMKD01000169.1:2186-5142 GCA_003454605.1 Spirochaeta sp.
TATGAGACGCATACTGTTTTTAATAATTGTTGCAGCATGTCTGATGAGCAGCTGTGATAATGGAGGCACGGAAGAGCATCTGATTATCATGTCGTGGAATGTACAGAACCTTTTTGATGATGTCGACAACGGAACGGAGTACCGTGAGTTTGATCCCGGACTGGGCGACTGGAACTACGACTGCTTTAACCGCAAGGCTTCGGCCCTGGCCGATGTCATTACATCGTCTGTTGCCGGAGGGCCTGATGTTGTGTTGCTGCAGGAGATTGAAAACGACAACGCTCTGCGGCATTTGAATGAAAATTGTCTAAAGGCTTCGTCGTATTCGTACCGGTTGTTTTTCCCTACTGAGAACTCTGCCGTAGGTACCGGCGTTTTAAGCCGTTTTCCTGTTGAGTCGGCTAACTCGCATACGGTTAATTGCGGCGGTGAAGTTAAGGGCCGCAATATCTCGATGTTCCAAATCACTCTGCCTGAAACCGGTGAGCTGATGGTGATTTATATAAACCACTGGAAGTCAAAACTGGGCGGAGCCGAGGAGACGGAAATATACCGGATTGCTGCAGCCGAACTGCTGTCGGATTTAATCAGGCAGAGGCTTGATCAACAATCTGTAGGCATCCTGGCTGCTGGAGATTTTAACGAGTCTCATGATGAGTTTTCCCGTATTGGAGAAGCATACCCTACTGCAATTATAGCCGGCCGGCTGTCGGGAAGTGAAGAGCTTGAACTGTATAATCCATGGAGTGATTCGGAATGCAGCGGGAGTTACTCATATAAGAGTGAATGGGAAACTATTGACCAGTTTTTTCTTTCCAGCGAATTCTTTGACGGCGAAGGCTGGGATTATTCCGGCTTTAATACGACTGTTCTTGAGTTTAACTCAAGCTCAGAGGGGTTTCCTCTCGGCTGGCAGGCTTCAACGGGGGCCGGCTGCTCGGATCATTTCCCGATTCTGCTTGAGCTGAGCATGTCCGGTTAGAATGCCGAATTTCCTCAAGATCCGGGTTATTCTGCCTCTTCCTCGTTCGCTACATTCACCTGATAAAAGAGATGTTCAAGCTCAAGGCATATGTTAATGTTGTGGATTGTGCATGGCGGTTCCTCATTATCGATTTCACCGTGGGTATTGATCCGCAATTCAATAGATGCAAAGTTCAGAATGCCGCGAATACCTGCTTCAACCATCATATCAAGAGTCGATGCTGCTTCACTGTCCGGTACCGCAATTATTCCAACCCTTGTATCATTCTTTTCGACGAAATCCTTCATCTCTTTTATGTGGTAGATCGGCACGCCTGAGGTCTTTGATACATTTTCAGGTGCAATATCGAAGCCTGCAATGATCTTGATTCCTTCAGTTCGGAATTCTTCATACTGCATTAAGGCCGTGCCGATCCTTCCGCAGCCGGCCACGATAACTTCCTGAGGTTTGTCGCGTCCGAGGACAATGTCCAGGTTTTCTATCAGCATGTCAATATCATATCCACCGCGTTTGTTGCCGGGCAGGCTCAGGACAGAGAAATCTTTTCGCACAAGAGAAGGTGCTACACCTATAGCATCGCCAAGGTTATTTGAGAAGACGCGTTCAAGTCCGAGTGCCTTCAGTTTGAAAAGGAGTCTTTTATATTTTGAAAGCCTAAGTATTAATTCTTTGTTCATGTGAGTGTAGATCTCCTTGTTGTGAAAAATGCAATATTATTAAGATGTTGTTGTTACTGCATTCACAATATATGACTGATTATATAGTTTTAACTCACTATAATCAATATATTTTAACCTAAAAGCTGTTCTATAATTATTAATTCATGAGTAATTTACTTATATGTATTGACATTTTACATTATCTGATTATTCTGGAAATTAAAGGTAAAATATCAAATATAGAGAAAAGAACAGGAGGACATATGGCTGCTACGACGGCTCCTCAAATAGAGTTTTCGAAAGAATTGGTTTCATTTATCGATGATTGGAAGACAAAACCAGGAAATTTGATAATGGTTCTGCACCGTGTGCAGAAAGAATTCGGGTACATACCCCGTGAAGCCGCCATTAAGGTTTCTAAGATGCTTGATGCTCCGCTTGCAAAAATCTACGGAGTAATCACTTTCTACCACTTTTTCAAACTGGATAAACCAGGAAAGTACAATATACAGGTTTGTATGGGTACTGCTTGTTATCTCAAAGGCGGTGACGATCTGATTAATGAACTTGAAACACTTCTCGGTGTTGCGGTTAATGAAGTAACCGATGATGGTCTTTTTTCAATTGAGTCTGTTCGCTGTGTCGGCTGCTGTGGTCTTGCACCGGTTATGATAGTTGACGGCGAAGTCTACGGTAAGGTTGATAAAGACGAGTTGCCTGAGGTGATTGCCAAATACAAAGAGAGGGGCTGATATGCACGCAGCCGTCTGTGATTTTATTCTGGATTGTCTGCAGAATTCGATTGAAGCGGAGGCTTCAGAGATCAAATTATTGATTGATGAACATTCTGATTCATTTTCTGTAGCAATCACGGACAATGGAATCGGTATGACGGAAGATGAGTTGAAATGTGCTGTAGACCCTTTTTTTACAGACGGGTTGAAGCATAAAAAACGAAAGGTCGGGTTAGGTCTTCCGTTTATGATTCAGGCAGTACAACAGGTAGACGGCGACTGGTCGCTGGATTCTGTCAAAGGAAGGGGTACTGAGCTTGGATTTACATTCAATCTGAAACATGTTGATACACCGCCTATAGGTGATATAAGCGGTATGATGCTTCAGGTTCTTATGTTCGACGGCGACTTCGAGCTGGAATTTGAACGCAGGTTTGAAAAAAACGGCAGCGCAGACAGCTACCTGTTGAAAAGATCGGAAATTATAGAAGTCCTTGGAGATTTGAATGATGCTGAATCGCTTATTATGGCGAAACAGTTTTTAAGCTCTCAGGAAGAAGATGATCTTCTTAAGAAAG
>DMKD01000169.1:5201-14498 GCA_003454605.1 Spirochaeta sp.
GATGATCTTCTTAAGAAAGAAGATTTATAGAAGGAGACAGATGATGGCTAAGATGACTCTTGAAGAACTCAGAAAGCTCAGAGAAAATAAAAAAATCGAGCTTGATAAAAGGGATACAGAAGGGAAAAGCATTCATATTATTATTGGTATGGGTACCTGTGGTATTGCAGCCGGAGCGAAAGAATCGCTTGACGCCTTCCTTGAAGAAATAGATAAGCATAATATTGATAACGTTACTGTAAAGCAGACCGGATGTATGGGACTCTGCTATGTTGAACCGACTGTTGAAGTTAAGGTTCCGGGGATGCCCGATACAATCTATGGAAACGTTGACGGTGCAACAGCCCGTGAGATCATCACAGAACATGTTCTTGCCGGAAAATTAGTAGATAAACATATTTTCGACAGACCAGCTAAAGATATTGTAAAGGAATAACGGAGGTTAGTATGGCAGTTAAGAATTATATACTGGTTTGCGGCGGTACAGCCTGCGAATCAAGTAAGGCTACTGAAATCTTCAATGCCCTTGCAGCTGAAGCTGAGGCACAGGGTGTAATTGATGATATCCAGATTGTAAAAACAGGCTGTTTCGGATTTTGTGAAAAGGGTCCGATTGTAAAAATTCTTCCAGAAGAAGCTTTCTACGTTGAGGTAGTACCCGAAGATGCTAAAGAGATAATATCAGAATCTATCGTCAAGGGAAGAATGGTTGAAAGACTTCTCTATATTGATGAAGAAGATAAGAAGAAAGGTGATTTTGATATTGAAGATATCAAGTTCTACCAGAAGCAGGTGCGAATTGTTTTGCGTAACTGCGGTTTTATCGATCCGGAAAAGATTGATGAATACATAGCCCGTGAAGGTTATGTTGCTCTTGAAAAAGTACTTTTCGAGATGAATCCTGATGGTGTAATCAACGAACTTAAAGAGTCGGGTCTAAGGGGACGCGGCGGTGCAGGTTTCCCAACCTGGATGAAATGGAATTTTACCAAGGGTGTAAAAAACGACCAGAAATATATTGTCTGTAATGCCGATGAGGGCGACCCGGGTGCATACATGGACAGATCAACACTTGAAGGTGACCCCCATTCTGTACTCGAGGCAATGACAATTGCCGGTTACGCTGTCGGTGCCAATATGGGTGTAATTTATATCAGAGCGGAATATCCGCTCGCCATTGAAAGACTTGAGATTGCAATTAAGCAGGCCCGTGAATACGGTCTCCTCGGTAAAGATATTCTTGGAAGCGGGTTTGACTTTGATTTTGAAATCAGACTCGGTGCCGGAGCTTTTGTATGCGGTGAAGAAACAGCTCTTCTTCGTTCAATCGAGGGAAACCGCGGAATGCCGACTCCGAAACCTCCCTTTCCGGCAGTTGAGGGCCTATGGGGAAAACCAACTGTTATCAATAACGTAGAAACCTGGGCAAATATACCAATGATAATTCTGAAAGGCGGCGAGTGGTTCCGTGGAATCGGAACCGAACGATCTTCCGGTACAAAGGTTTTCGCGCTCACAGGAAAAATTAACAACTCAGGCCTTGTTGAGGTTCCGATGGGAACAACACTACGAGAGATTGTTTTCGATATCGGCGGAGGAATTACCGGCGGCAAAAAATTCAAAGCCGTGCAAACCGGAGGCCCTTCAGGCGGAGTGCTGACAGCTGATTTTCTTGACACTCCAATTGATTTCGATGAGCTCACAGCCGTCGGTTCTATGATGGGTTCCGGCGGTATGATAGTTATGGATGAAGATGACTGTATGATTGATGTTGTCAAGTTCTATCAGGAGTTTTGTGTTGATGAATCATGCGGAAAATGTGCTCCTTGCCGAATCGGTACAAGAAAGCTTTATGACATTCTTAGTAAGATTTCAAAAGGCAAGGGAACACACCAGGACCTTGAGAATATGGAAACCATCGGAAACGCTATGAAGAAAGCCGCGCTCTGCGGTCTCGGCCAGACAGCTCCAAACCCTATTCTTTCGACAATGAAATACTTCAGGAATGAATACCTGGAACATATTGATGATAAAGTCTGTAAAGCCGGAAAGTGTAAGGACCTCGTCAAGTTTGAGATTGATCCTGATAAGTGTATCGGTTGTACAGTTTGTGCCAGGAAGTGTCCGGTTAACTGCATCAGCGGCGAGAGAAAACAACCGCATTTTATTGACCAGGATCAATGTGTAAAATGTGGTGAATGTTATGCTGCATGTAAGTTCGGCGCAATTACAAAGAGCTAAGCAAGGAGAATAACAGTGAGTACTGTAGATATAAAGATTAACGGCAGAGATATAACAGTTGCTGCCGGAACTTCAATTTTAAATGCAGCAAAGCTTGCCGGCTGTAAAATCCCGACACTTTGCTATCACTCAGACCTCGAGCCATGGGCAGCATGTGGTATATGTGTTGTTAAGATCGAAGGCAATCCCAGAATGGTAAGAGCCTGTTCCACCCTGGTTTCAGAAGGCCAGAACTATATTACCCAGGATCCTGAGATTCACTCAATTAGAAAAACAGTTATCGAGATGACTCTCGCTGACCATCCACAGGAATGTCTTACCTGCGGTAGAAATCAGACTTGTGAGCTGCAGAGGCTTTCAGCTGAATATGGAATCAGAGAGATTCCGTTCGACCGTAATGTTAAGAGGCTTCCTCTGGATAAGTCTACTCCGTCAATTGTGCTTGATCCTTCTAAATGCATCCAGTGCGGACGCTGTGCGCAGGTCTGCCAGCAGCTTCAGGACGTATGGGCTCTTGAGTTTATCGGAAGGGGTGAAAAGACCAGATTGATGCCTTCAGCGGGTGTCCTTCTTAATGAAAGCCCCTGTATCAAGTGCGGTCAGTGTTCCGCGCACTGTCCTGTAGGCGCGATATATGAAAAAGATGAAACTGACATTATGCGGGCTGCTGTTCAGGATGAAACCAAACATGTTGTTGTTCAAATCGCCCCTGCTGTTCGTGTTGCCCTTGGCGAAGCTTTCGGAATGGAACCCGGCACAATTGTAACCGGCCAGATATATGCGGCTCTCAGACGCCTTGGAGCGGATGCGGTATTCGACACAAACTTTTCCGCCGACCTTACAATAATGGAAGAAGGTTCGGAGTTTGTTGAGCGGGTAGTGAACGGCAAGGGTGAACTGCCCCAGCTTACTTCATGCTGTCCTGCATGGACTGACTACATGGAAAAATACTACTCAGATATGATTCCTAATTTTTCAACTGCAAAGTCTCCTATGATGATGCAGGGGGCAATTACAAAGACTTACTATGCTGAGAATCAGAAGATAGATCCAAAGAATATCTACTCAATAGCGATAATGCCTTGTACCGCAAAGAAGTTTGAGCGTATCAGAGATGAAAATATGCAGGCTTCCGGTTATGATGACGTGGATCTTGTTCTCACAACAAGAGAACTTGCTCGTATGATTAAAACTGCCGGCATAGACTTTTTGAACCTCAAAGAAGAGGAAGCTGACAGTCCAATTGGACAATACGCAGGTGCGGGAACGATTTTCGGTGTCACCGGTGGTGTTATGGAAGCAGCTGTCCGGTCGGCTTATTATCTGATTACCAATGAAGAACTTGAGGATGTCAATATTACCGCTGTTCGTGGGATGGAAGGCGTGAAAGCAGGTGTCGTAGATATTAAGGGAACCAAGGTCAAAGTAGCTGTTGCTCATGGAATCGCGAATGTTAAGTCGGTGCTTGATGAAGTTAGAGCAGCACGGGAGGCTGGTAAAGAGCCGCCTTATCACTTTATTGAAGTCATGGCTTGCCGGGGCGGATGTATTGCCGGCGGTGGTCAGCCTTATGGTACTGAAGATGATGTACGTGAGAAGAGAATTGCTGGAATCTATAAAGATGATGAGCAGAGTGAAGTCAGATGTTCGCATCAGAACCCTGAAATTACTCAGATTTATAAAGATTATCTCGGAAAACCGATGAGCGACAAATCACATCACCTGCTGCATACTCATTACACACCTAGAAAGGTTTACACAAAGTAAGCAGTTAATTCGAGAGAGTAATTTTGGCCGGCTGGAGTTTAACTTCAGTCGGCTTTATTTATATGCGGGTAATGAAAAAATGAACTCCGAACCTTCACCCGGCTGTGATTCTACTGAGATCGAACCGCCCATCTGTTCAATGATTGAGCGTGAAAGGGTCAGACCCAGGCCGGTTCCCTTGCTGAAGCTGTCGGCCTGATAAAAGCGTTTGAAGATCCTGGATTGCTCTTTAATCGGGATCCCCAGGCCTGTATCCTTAACACTGAAACAAACCATATCATCACCGTCTTTTTTTGAGCAGGACAGGTTTATGCTGCCTCGTTTTGTGTATTTGAAGGCATTATTAATTAGATTGATGAGTACCTGTTTGACTCTTTCCCTGTCGGCATATACTAAAAGCCCAGGTTCAGGGCTCTCAATTTTTAGACTGATATCAGGATAATCATGGTCGAAATATATATGCTTCATTTCTTCAAATACTTCAGTGAGTAAAACCGGCTCTGATGAGAAGTCGGGACTGCCGGATTCAATCGAAGAGAAGTCAAGAATGTCGTCAATTATTTTTAGCAGCAGCCTGCTGCTCTGATTTATTATTTCCTTGAATTTTTTCTGCTCGACGGGGCTGGGGTTTTGAGTTAAAAGATCTGAAAATCCGAGAATAGCATTCAGGGGCGTTCTGATCTCATGGCTCATATTAGCCAGAAAGACTGTTTTCAGATGTTCGGATTCTTCGGCTTTTTCCTTTGCTTCGATAAGCTCCTTTTCAATCAGTTTTCTATCAGTTATATCCTGAACCCAACCGTAAAATTGGATATTGCCGTATTCATCTATAGACTTAGTAAAAGTTTCGCCTGCAATCCATTTTGCTTCTTCACCCCAGGGGTGGATTTTATATTCAAATTTGTATGATGAGAGTTCATCTTTTTCATTCAGGATAGTTATGATTCGCTGATCCCTGGTTTTTTGAAACGCCTGATCTATGGCATCATTGATAATCTGCTCTGTCATTAGAGTTCCTCTCGGAATGTTGTATATATCATATGTTTCATCCGACCATATCCATCGGTCATTTATGAAATCTTTTTCCCAGTAACCGACCTTCGCTATACGCATTACATTTGCAAGGGTGTTTTTTGCCCGTTCGGTTTCAATTTCATTCAGCTTTCGTTCACTTATATCTTCAATAATAAAAAGATCGGCATTTTTATTGTTATATCTTTGAGCCTTACGAATAATTGAAAGCCAGCAATCATGTCCGTCAGGGTGAGGATAACTCATTTCGCTACTGCTTATTCTGTTTTCGCTGTCAGAGGTGAGAAGAGTTTTTGCCCTGTTTTTAAATATCCCGTCTATGAATTCTGTAAGATTAAGTCCTTCATATGGGGTCTCTTCAACTCCGAGAATATCCCAGGCTTTCGAGTTAATATAAACTATGATGTGTTCTATTGCGATGATTATCCCAAGTAATGCCGATCGAATAAGCGTGCTTGAGACGAGGTCAGTCTGGTGCTGGGTAAGAGGTATCATCTCTTCTGTCTCTTCTTTAAGGTTTGCGATGCAGTAATAATACTTAAGACTGCCGTCCTCGTTAAAAACCCCTTCGTTATGCCATTTTTCCAATATTATCGAGCCGTCGGGAAGGGCCGAAGGGTAGATGTTTTCAAAAGTTGGATTGCTCTGATCTATCTTGCGATATTTACCTTTGAGAACAGGAGCATAATCATTCGGGATAATATCTTCGAGAGACATTGACAGGATATTCTCTTTTTTAATTCTCATATGCTGCGCATAGGCATTATTAGCCCATATGAATATAAAATCAGGGCTCAATATAGTTACCGGATCGGAAATCTTGTCGAGAATACTGAAAAATTCTTTGGAATCAGGACTGATAATCATTCTATCTTAATTATAGGATTGTTGGTGAAAAAATACAAATCAAAATAAGCAAATTTTATCTTCCGCAATTGCTTTTTTCAAAGATGAAAATGTCAGTTCACCGGTATCAAATACAGTCGAATGAACTGCAATATCATCAATGTAATGAGCGTCAGAATTCATTATCAGACTGTGAGCGCCGGTATCGACAGGGCAGGGAATTTGTGTTGTCTCGAGAGCAGTATATTCCATATCAGGCAGGAAGCCTAACTGAGATGGAATGCTGAATACAGGTTTGTCGATATGGGCCGGAATGAACATTCCTCCAAGATCCATGACGTGATCAAAGAGTTCATCGAGCGTCAGCCCTGCCGCATTAATCAGGTATTTTTCAACCTCACCTATAATGTTGTCCTCAGTATCAACAAAGACCTGATCGCCGAACTTTTCAGGCTTATTGGGTATATCAGGCAGTTTGTCGTAGATCACACTGCCTAATTCTTCCGCTTGTTCAACCGTTTCAAACAGGCATAATATGTGTGCCTCTTCAATACTCGTTACTTCCATGCCGAATATCGGCATAATGTTATTTTTTTCGCAGCAGGATTTAAAAGCCCTGCAGTTAAGGGCTGAATTATGATCAGTCAGTGCGGCGGCATCTAAACCTGCTGCGGCCGCTTTTACAGCTATTGCCGACGGTGACATCTCAAGGCTGCCGCAGGGGCTGAGGCAGGAATGGATGTGAAGATCAGCTTTGATTTTCAACCTGTCTGATCAGCTGCAGAGATCCAGGGCTCTGGCGACAGTTACAGAGGCATCAAACTGATTGAGGCCGGTCTGAAGAATTGCGATGCATTCACTTTCAGCTGCAGGCAGCATGTCTTCCGGAGCCTTGCGGTTGTTGCAGAGTATTATGGCGTTAATGCCAGCAAGAGAGGCAACTGCAATAGTGTTTTTATGCGCCTGAATGGTTATGAGTACCGAGTCATCGGGTGCATTGCCCATGACATCGCTTAAGAGGTCTGAGGTATATGCTTTTTTTATTTCACTGTCGGGACATTTTGTAAGCAGCTCAAATTTGAGTTTATCGTTTAATTCTTTAATGTTCATGAACTTATCCTATATTTTTTTATTCAAATTGTCTATTGACAATCACTGTCGAGACAATCATTGTCAATAGACAGTCATTGTCGAGGCACTTGTTGATGAGGTGCTTGCCGCTGATGAAATTATCTGCAGCGCAATCAGCTGTCTTCGGGTAGATTTATAATAACTTTAATTTCTGTTCCTGATTCTGAGGATTTTATTCTGAAGTCATCAGACACCCGTTTAATATTCGGCAGTCCCATTCCGGCGCCGAAGCCCATGGAACGAATCCAGTCGGTTGCGGTAGAGAACCCTTCACTCAGAGCAAGGTCAATATTCTTTATACCCGGCCCCCTGTCGCGTGCCAGCACTTCTACATGATCGTCGGAAATACGGCACACAATTTCTCCGCCGAGAGAATGAACAACCTGATTAATTTCAAGTTCATAGATCGCTGTAGCTGCCGCTCTTATAATTTTTCGGTCTACATCGTGCTCCTGAAGCAGAGCCTTGATTTCACTTGATGCTTTACCTGCATTTTTAAAGTCATTCTGAACAACCGCGTAACGCCTGATTACGTTGCCTATCTCGGTATGGTGGCCGTGTTTTGCCAGTTCTTCAAGCCGTCCAATTTCGCCGTTCATTACCTTTATCATGTGCATGATTATGTCACGGTCGGTAAGCATGCCGACTAACTCTTTGCTTTCATTTAAAACCGGAAAACGGTTAAAACTGTAGTTTTCGAAGTAGTCGATTGCAAAGCTGACCGGCATCTGCTCTTCAAGAATGACAGGATTGCGCGACATGTGTTTCTCAACAGAGTCATCCATCAGACCGTCCTCAAGGGCGTTGAGCAGATCCTCGACGCTGATTATACCTAACAGGCGCTTCTGTCTGACTACAGGCATGCCGCTTATACCCCTGTCTTTCATCATCAGCTTAACTTCGCGCATGGTAACATCTGGTTTTACGCTTACAACATTACGCGACATGATTTCGGATATCTTATGTCCCTGAATCAGTTCAAGAACTACAAGCGGGGTTTGATTTTCGTAGACAGGAATTAGTTTTTTAATCATTTTCTCCGTTTAACATCGAATGCACCGCGGCGCATGATTCAAACATCGATTTTTTTGTTGAAATAAGAGCTATATCGAATTCTTCGGCAAGTCTGACCATGCCGGGCTGCGGTGTTTTACCGTTTACAAGGAGAATGCCGAGCGCATCAACTATATGTGCCGTTCTTATTGTCTGCTCGGTATTGAGTGCGGTTATAAGCATAAGATTTTCTTCCTCGGCAACAAGGACTTCACTCATCAGATCACTCGCGGCAACATGCTTAACAGGTTCTGTGCAGAAATTGGTATTCTTATTGTATTCAGTGCATGACAGCGCACCGGTGATGTCTTCAATCTTTATCATATACCTATTTTCTTATATTTAGTGGTTGAGGTCAATGGGCGGCTGTTTCGCGTTCACGGCATCCCTCATGCGGGTAAAATTGTTGAATAAAACGGTGCCTGTGATATAATTAAGATATAAAATTATTTAAAGTCATTGAACAAATTATTTCATAAATACTCTGCCGTCCGATGATACTTGCAGGAGCTATAAATGAATAAAACAATCCTGATCTACCTGATTATAGTAATCGTCCTTGTAGGTGCAATTTCCCTGAGTTTTTTTACTGCAGAAGCTAATGATGTACCGGGGGCTTTCGGAATTATCATGATTGGATCCTGGGTCCCGACTCTTGCCGCAGTTATAACTCTGCTTTTAACGCGGCAGAAGGCTGAACTTGGAAGGCTTATACGCTCAATAAGAATCGACACGGGCTTCAAGCGGGCTTTGCCGTATATTCTCGGCTACACAGCCCTGCTTACAATTCTGCTGATAGGGGCAGGAGTAATCTTCGGCTTGAAAACACCATATACAGCTGCTCAGATTTTACTTAATATCCCAATACTTCTGTTTACCGGCGCGATCGGCGAAGAACTCGGCTGGCGAGGGCTGCTTTTGACGCAGCTGCTTAAAAAATACAAACTGGTCGCTGCCTCTCTTGTGAGTGGTGCAATCTGGGCACTTTTTCATCTGCCGTTGTGGTTTGCACCAGAACTGGGTTATTCTCAGCTCTCATTTCCCGTGTTTGGGATTTCAGTTCTGGCTGCGACATTCCTGTATGCGGTTATCTTCATCATAAGCGGAGGTAATCTGCTTACAGTGATAATATTTCACTTCACTCAGAATTTTGGACTGGCTTTTCCAATCAATATGAACATTTCAGCAGCTGATTTTTTCATGGTTTACGCTGGAGTGAATGTGATT
>DMKD01000169.1:14594-21843 GCA_003454605.1 Spirochaeta sp.
TAAACCTAAAAAGCCTTTGATAATGAAACAGAAAGTGATGAAACAGGTTGTTATTGCGCTGATTCCGCTTTCTTTGTTTTCAATTTATCTTTTCGGATGGCGTTCGCTTTCAATCCTGATTGTTGTTAACATCGCGGGATTCTTAAGTGAATATATTTTTGCAAAAATCTATAAAAAGCAGGTCAGCACGGCAGTCTTTGTTACAAACTTTCTGTTCGCATTGTCGATGCCGCCGGCCGTGCCCTACTGGATTGCGGTGGTAGGAATAGTGTTCGGCGTAGTATTCGGCAAGATGGTGTTCGGCGGATTTGGACGCAATGTCTTCAATCCGGCGTTATCAGGCCGCGCTTTCGTCTATATCAGTTTCGGTGTTCCAATGACTGCAGGTTTTGTTCAGCCGGCCTCGGGATTCCCCGGCGGCTTTACACAGTGGCTTGCCGGAGCCGATGCCGTATCCCGGGCTACTCCTCTGTTTGAGTTTAATTCGGGCGGCGGGGTACCTTTGCTTAATCTGATAACAGGCATGACCGCCGGTTCATTCGGTGAAACATGTGCAATTCTGATCATCATAGGCGGCGTCTTTTTAGTTGTCAAAAAAGCTGCTAACTGGAGAATCATAGTATCCGGTTTGCTCGGCTACCTTATTCTGCAGTCCGCATTTTACTTTGGCGGTATTGAGACTGCAATCAATCCGGTATACGGTCTTTTCAGCGGCAGTCTGCTCTTCGGCGTCTTTTTTATGGCTACCGACCCGATATCATCCTCTCAGACGACCGATGCCGGCCGGTGGATATTCGGCGCGATGATAGGGGTTCTTATCTCGCTCATCCGCGTGTTTGCCATCTGGATTGAAGCCGTTACTTTCGCAATTCTGCTGGCGAATATGTTCGCACCCCTGCTTGATCACATCCTGAAAGAGCGGAAGAAGAAGCTGAAGGCCAAATCCACCGAAGGTGGATCATCCGCCACAGCCGGATCATCAGCTGCAAGAGCAGCCGATTCAGCAGCAGGGGGGACGGCATGAAAAAGACATCCTTTTTCTCTGAGCGCATCAAACCGGTCATCATCATGGCCGTTATTACGATTATATGTATTGCTCTTGTTTCAGGCATCCATCTTTCGACTCAGGATCTTGTTATTGCGAATGAGGGGCTTGTGCTGAAGAAGGCTGTGCTTTTTTCAGCGGGTGTCAATCTGCCCGAAGCAAATTCTGAAATAAACTCGCTGTATGATGATCGGGTTGAACAGAAGGGCGACGTTTTCATTGTTAGCGGATCTTCAGGCGGTATCGCTGCCTATGCCTTCATCGCAGCCGGCCCGGGCCTCTGGGGTGAGATTGAGGCCGTAACCGCCTTTAAAGCGGATCTTAAAACCTTTGCTGGTGTTGATTTCATCAAGCAGAATGAAACCCCCGGTCTCGGTGCGCGAATCACTGAAGACTGGTTTCGTGAGCAGCTTAGAGATAGGCAACCCCCGTTGGTTATGAACCCCGAGGGTACTGAATCATCTGACGCCGCAGAGATTGATGCGATTACCGGCGCGTCGAGGACCTCAGAATTTGTTCTGAGTATCTTTAATGATGCAGGTGTTCGTGCGGCAGAACTTAAAAAGGAGGGCATGTGATGGCGTCCAAAGCAGTTAAAACATTTATAACCCCTCTCGGTAAAGAGAACCCGGTTTTCGTTCAGATCCTTGGAATCTGCTCGACTCTGGCGGTAACGAATAAACTTGAAAATACCATTGTGATGGTGCTCGGCGTAATATTTACAACGACGCTGTCATCATTCACATTCTCCATACTGAGAAAAGTTATTCCCGCGCGAATCAGGATGATGGTTGAAACACTCATCATCGCAACCTTTGTAATCATTGTTGATATCGCTCTGAAGGCGTACATGCCCGAGATTTGGCAGCAGCTTGGTCCATATGTCGGTTTAATCATCACAAACTGCATTGTAATGGGCCGAATGGAAGCCTTTGCCGCGAGCAATCCTCCGGGCTTGAGTTTAATAGACGGACTTGCCTCAGGTGTCGGCTATGCCTATGTTCTGGTCATAATTGCATTCTTCCGCGAACTGCTTGGTTCGGGTACTATATGGGGATTTTCGATATTCGGAGAATGGTGGACAAACTGGGCAATCATGATTATGCCCCCTGGAGCATTTTTTATGCTTGCGATATTCATCTGGGTAGTAAAAGGGAGGGTTGCAGAATGAACGGTGAACTTCTTCCTGCCGCAGTCTTCTTCGGCGCAATTTTTACAGGCAATATTCTGTTGTCAAATTATCTGGGAATGTGCTCATTCCTCTCTGTCTCGAAAGAAATTAAGACCTCAACCGGTCTTGGAGCCGCTGTAATATTCGTTATGGCTGTTACGAGCCTGCTGAATTGGATTGTATATCACTATCTGCTTATTCCGCTGAACCTTGAGTACCTGCGGTTTATCGTTTTCATAGTCGTAATTGCAGCCTTTGTCCAGCTTGTCGAGATGATAATCGAACGGGTCAGCGAAGGGCTGTATGCGGCGCTTGGAATATTTCTTCCGCTGATTACGGTCAACTGCGCAATTCTCGGTGTGAGTCTGTTCATGGTTATCAGAGACTACTCGCTTGTCAATTCGTTCTTTTTCGGTCTCGGAAGCGGTATAGGCTGGTTTCTGGCAATTATCGCAATGGCCGGAATCCGAAAGAAAATCAGCGGTGCAAAGATCCCTGCGGGACTTGAGGGTCCCGGAATTACTCTGATAATTGCCGGCATGATGGCTCTGGCCTTCATGGGATTTTCGGGCATGATCAATATTACCTAGGAGGCTTCGGTGTTTTCATTATCAGCATTATTAATCAGCATCGGGGCAATAACCGCCCTGACAGTTATACTTGCAGTCATTCTCGTTGTAGCCGATGCCTTCATCGCAAATTATGGTGAATGTAAGATTACTGTAAACGGAAAGAAAGAATTGACGGTAAAGGGCGGCAGAACGCTTCTGTCGACGCTTATGGAAGAGGAAATCTTTGTTCCTTCCGCCTGCGGAGGACGCGGTTCATGCGGGCTTTGTAAGCTCAAGGTTGAAAGCGGTGCGGGACAGTATCTGCCCACCGAGCTGCCGTGGATAAGTAAGGAAGAGCAGGCCGGGAATGTCAGGCTTTCATGCCAGGTGAAGGTCAAGAACGATATGTCCATCAGAATTCCGGAGGAGTTGTTCAGTGTTAAACAGTATAGTACCAGGGTTGAGAGTATCAAGGATCTTACCCATGATATTAAAGAGGTTAAATTCAGACTTCTGTCTCCTGATACAATCGAATACAAGGCCGGACAGTTTGTTCAGATTCTTACACCTGAATACAAGCTCAGTGATGAATCGGTATTCAGGGCATACTCAATGTCTTCGGTCCCTTCAGAAAAGAATGTAATTGAGCTCGAGGTAAGGCTTGTCCCCGAGGGGATATGCACCACCTGGGTTCATCAGTATCTGAAAGAAGGCGATAAGGTTACAATCAACGGTCCATACGGAGATTTTCATCTGCGTGATACCGGGCGCGATATAATCTGTATTGCAGGCGGTTCGGGTAATGCTCCAATCAAATCAATCCTGCTTGATATGGCAGAGAATGGTAATAAGCGTAATGTAAGCTATTTTTACGGTGCCCAGGCGATCAAGGATCTTGTCCTGCCTGACGAAATGGCCGCGATCTCTGAAAAGCTGCCGAACTACAAATATATTCCCGTATTGTCGAATCCTGATCCGGATGATGACTGGAATGGTGAAACCGGCTGGGTCACCGATGCAGTTGCGCGTCATATGAATACCGGAGACAATGTTGAAGCCTATCTCTGCGGAAGCCCGGGGATGATAGACGCCTGTATTAAGGTTCTGACCGAACAGGGTGTACCCGAAGAATTAATCTTCTATGACAAATTCGCCTGATAAGGCTGGAGGTTTGATGCAATTGAACATTCATATTCAATTGCATCTGGAAGATTAAGAAGCAGAGCTTCGTAATCTTCATCACAATAGACCGCCATCTGTGGCGGTTAACTATTGGAGGTTGAAAAGTGAAAGAAAATCCTGTAATGCATAAAGTTTATGAGAATATGAAACCCGGTGTGCTGTCTCTTCATGGTTTCCTCGGTGATGATAAGCGAGATATCGAACTGATAATTGATCACGATGCAGCCGAACTGGAATCAGCAGGCTTGAGTCCAGCTGATGTGGCCGACGGCCTGGAGAAAATTCGGGACAGGGCACTTGAAGGACTAGGTGATTATATATCGCTTGCCGGTGATCTCTCGGCAAAGGCCGACTCGATAAGGGGCAAGCTGCCCTGTCCTTTTGAGCATAAGGGGCTGTTCAGGAAGACTGTAATCAGCCTCAGAGGACCGGGCATTGACGGCGATATTCTATTTACTGATCTTGGAATACATTTGATAAGGGAACATGGGTTTTTTCAGGGAAAGGGAAGCCCCTTCAGGCTGGAACCGGTAGAAATTGCGGAAATATTGAAAAAAAATGATGTGTGACTCATAATATTTTTTTTGTTGCATATTATGCAACAGTAAGGCTGTAAGATAATTGCAAGATTATGATCAAACGAACTGATAAGTATAATCGCCTGCAGCAGCTTACTATTCTGCTGAAGGTCCACCCTGAGGGCCTCCGTAAAGCCGATATTGCCCGCAGGCTGGGTGTCCACCGTTCTACTGTCGGCAGGTATATAGACCAACTCAGTCTGAGTATACCTCTGTGGGAACGAAATAGTCTTATCGGTATTGAGAATTGTGTAGATCAGGATGTTGCTCCCCTCTTTAATGTATTTGAAGGTTCATTTTTGCTCTCCCTCATTCACCTGTATCAGCAGGAACTCAATATTAAAAATCCCCATGCATCTTCTGTAATTAGAAAGCTGTCGGCAGGTTTCAGATCATCGGCTCCAGTGCTTGCGGAAAGTATACTTGATGCAGCAGAAGAACTGGATCATGAGGAAACACTGCATTCCGCTGGCTATATTGATAATTTTGAAAAGATCTCTATCGGATGGACAAATCAGACAGTGGTAAAGTTTACTTACATGCACAACTCTTCCGGTGAAAGCTGCTCGGCTTTGTTTGAACCACAGAGGTTTTTTACATTCAAGGAAAGCCCGGAGAACACCGGGCATGCGGTGTCCGGTATTTGTCGAAGAAGCGGGAAAATATGCAATCTCAGGGTGAGTGACTTCACTTTCATCGAGCATCCGGTAGTTGAAATTGATATTGAAAAAGGATATCAGAATCTTTTCTGCCCGATTTCTGAATTTGCACTAAGCAATCGACCCTCACCTGAAAACAACAGGCTCGAGAATTTGAGTATCAAGGAAGCAAATCATCGGATCAAAAACAGCCTTTTTATGGCTTCGGGTTTAATTGGTGTAACCTTCGCGGATCAAGATGATGCCGGGCTTCAGATGAAGAGCAGACAGCTCCAGAGCCGGATTGATTCAATTGCGCTCATCCACCAGCATCTTACAAACAGTAAGGGTGTTGATATAATCAGTCTAAGACCATTTCTTGTAGATATTGTCGATAGCACATTTATGCTGACCTCTGCCGGCCGGGATACTATAAATAAACGGCTGAAAATTAGTAATATCAAGCTTGTCTCTTCCAAAGCTCTGCCGCTCGGAATGATTGTCTCAGAACTGCTTATGAATAGTTTCACGCATGCATCTGGTGATGGGGAGCTATCAATAAGTCTTACGATAACCGGTGAGAACGGAACAGTCCGTCTCCGGTATGCCGACGGTGGTAATAATTTCAATCCGGTAATTGATGGAGCAGGTATGGGCACCACGCTTATAAAAAACTTGTGCAGACAGCTCAGCTGCAGAATAAAATATAAGAATAATTTTTTTATACTTGAATTCCCCGTATAGAATTCTTACGTTATTACCATGACTGAAACAGCGGTCAAGATACTCAAAGAAAATTACGCACTCTACCATAGACCTGAGTATATAGATCCCGATCCGCTTCTGTTTCCCCGCCGGTATCAGAGGCCTCTTGATGTTGAGGCTGCAGCTTTTATTGCCGCGTCCTTCGCTCTAGGCAGGGTAAATCTCATTATTGCATTTCTTGAGCGTGTTTTTTCAGCTCTTAGTCCTCTAGGACCGCATGAAGGCTTAGTCAGCCGCAGTGAGAAAGAGCTTGGGGAAATTTTCTCGGATTTCAAATACAGATTTTATGCGTCCGAAGACATCGTTCATTTCATGAAAGGGCTCAGGCAGCTGTACCTTGAATACGGCAGTATTGAAGCCTGTTTCATGACGGGACACTCGATGGCCGGTGTAGACGGGATGCCTGCATCAGCTGTACTTTCGGGATTCACCGGGGTGGCCGACAAGATCAACCGGCAGGGGAGTAAGCGTAATGTTGTTTCAAACCCCAGAGCCGGCAGCGCCTGCAAGCGGCTGTTTCTCTTCCTTCGTTGGGTAGTCCGGAGCGACGACATCGACCCCGGTATCTGGTCTCTGTCGCCTTCCGAGCTGATTATCCCTCTGGATACCCACGTAATGCGTGTGAGCCGGTACCTCGGTCTGACGAACCGCCGGTCGGCAGATTTTAAAACGGCCGCTGAAATCACTGATAATCTTAAATTAATTGACAAAGTGGATCCTGTAAGATATGATTTTAGTATGTCAAGAATAGGAATTCATCCGGATTTGGATTATTCAGAACTGGAGAATAACAAGGTGGAATGAGAAAATCGCGTTCGTGCAATTTTATCATTTTGAAGTTTGAATGCATTGCATTTCGAACTTCATCTACATAATCTGCATTCATGCAGGATATCAAACAAGGAGTTATTATGGCTGTAAAAAAAGAGATTTACAAATGCAATCATTGTGGAATCATCGCTGAGGTTGTCCATGGGGGTGGCGGTAAAATGATTTGCTGCGGCGAACCGATGGAATTACTCGAAGAAAAAACAGCTGATTCGACAACTGAAAAGCATGTTCCGGTCATCGAAGAAATCGATGGCGGATATAGAGTGACAGTCGGCAGCACACTTCATCCGATGGTTGATGAACATTTCATCGAATGGATTGAACTGAGCTACGGCAGCAAAAGCGGTAAGAAGTTTCTTGCCCCAGGTGATGAACCCGTCGCTGAATTCCTCTGCGGTCATCATGATAATGTATCAGCCCGTGAGTATTGCAATCTTCACGGTTTGTGGAAAGCTTAATTAACAAGGAGGAATGATAAAATTACTTCC
>DMKD01000363.1 GCA_003454605.1 Spirochaeta sp.
CCCCTTTAACGCAATCCAGATTTCTTCGTTCCGCTAAAAACATCATAGGTCCCGAAATATCGGTACCGATAGTACTGTATCCTTCCTCATTCAGGGCATATGTAAAAGCGCCTGTACCGCATCCGATATCGAGTATGACTGTATCTGCCGGCGGACCAATAACTTCTTTATTCTCCATAATCAACTTCCGGAATTTTCTTGTTTGCATCGGAAAAAAAAGAATGTAAATAATTGAACTAACGGAAAATACTACTTTGTGAAGCCATGAATATAAAATCATTATTATCAGCCTCTATAATTGCATCTGCTTTACTAGAATATAATAATAACCCCAATAAATACCAACAGGTTTGCTTAGAAAAATTGATACTTATTAGTCTGCTGATCAAAAAAGGCTATCCAATTGCGGATAGCCTCAACTTTCGACCGTTGCTGTCAAGCAGTCAACGGCGGATTGCTAGTAACTCTTCATGTTCTGGACTTTGCGAAGCTTTTTCATCTGCTTGCGCTCCATCGCTTTTTTCTTTCGATTCTTGATGGTTGAAGGTTTCTCAAAGTATTCACGCTTCTTCCATTCACGTATAATACCTTCTTTCTCGACCATTCTCTTAAAGCGTTTGATAGCCTTTTCTAACGGTTCACCTTCATCAATATTCACATGAGCGATAGCAATCACCCCCTTTGGTTTTTATTGTTCATCTATTGTACTCAAAATAAAAGCTTTGTCAATAATATCACCGCGCATCAAAGGAACAGGGTCTACCGCAACTCCTGCTACCCTTATCTCCCAATGAAGATGGGCTCCGGTAGCAAGACCGGTGGACCCCACAGTTCCAAGCTGCTGTCCCGAATCAACCATATCATCTTCCGATACAGAACGGCTGTTCATATGATAATAAAGCGAATAAACTCCAGGAAGATGTTCTATAACAACAGTATTGCCTGAAATTATCCTGTCTCCGGAAAATACAACCCTGCCCCTGCCGGCTGAATAAACAGGCGTGCCGATCTCTGCTGAATAGTCAATACCGTTGTGAATTGAACGCGCAGTTGTTCCGTCATCATAGAGGAAACGTCTTCGGTCACCGTAAAAAGAAGAGGTGCGGAGATAATCAGAAACGGGAATTGCGAGATTACGCTCTTCATAGATATGTTCGCGATCAACAGTCCTGAGAATAACAAGCAGGTTCCTCCACTGCTCAGCTTTCTTCACATCATCAGATTGCCGCAGATCAGACATTGATCTGCTTAGAGGGATATCCTCATTTATAAACTCTTTAGCCTTTATGATGATATCACGGCGATATCGCTCACCATCCTCATCTGCGGCATATATACTGTAGACTCCCGGCTTCAGGGTGGAGGGCACACCCAGCAGCGCTATATCAACCTCATATTCAGATATTTCAGTTTCAAAAACATTTGTTTTCGAGTAGGTCTCATCCCCCCGGGCAAGTTCGACATTTATATCTTCATAAACACAGCCTTCTTCAATAACCAGGGTTATAACGCCTCCCTGAACGGCAGATTCGGGAGCATAAATGCTGAATGAAAAAACAGCAACTGCCGCTGTAAAAAAGAGAAATACAAGAATTGCTTTTTTTATCATTTTTTAAGATCCAATACAGTGAGCTGAAGACTTTCTTTATTCATAAAATAATTCCGTCCGAGGCGGAAAACTATATCAACCTTATCGCCGCGGCTGAAATCTTTGTTTGCCCGTTCAGCAGCGTTCCAGAAAACGGCAGGCCACTTGTACTTTCCTGCAGCGAACAGCATACGAAGGTGCTTTTGCTCGCTTTTACCGATCAGTTCCATACTCTCAATGTTAACTCTACGTGAGAGAAATACCAGCGGCGGATTGCCCTCACCATATGGTTCAAACATCTCGACGGTTTTTATCAAATCAGGATTAAGATAGGCCGGCGGCAGTTCAGCATCAATATTGATTGAAGCTTCAGTGGTGTCCGCACCCTTAAGCTTGGGTGCTAGTTGTTCAATTCGGGCTGTAAACTCGCCGAATTTAGCCAGTTCGAGACTGAAACCCGCTGCATAATCGTGGCCACCATAATCAATAAAGAGATCCGCTGCACCTGATATGAAGTCCTTAACATTTATCTTCATAGCACTTCGAACAGATCCTACAGCCTTGTCATTCATTATTGAGATGGCAATTGCCGGTACTCCGAAGAAACTCGCTAACCGGGCTGCGATGATTCCTGTAATTCCCCGGTTCATGGATTTATCAGCCACTATGACAAGCTTTGACTCAAGATCCTGATAGCTTCGCTTGGCGGAAGGCATTATCTTTGCCCACACATCCTCACCGAGTTTTTTGCGCTGACGGTTCAGGCTGCTTACTTCCTCGGTGAGTCGATTGATCTCTTCAGTATCGGTTCCAAGGAGCAGCTCAACTGCCTTAAACGGAACGCCCATCCTTCCTGTCGCATTGATTATCGGGGTAAGCTGCCAGCCTATATCGGTAGTGCTGAGGGTCTTCGATAGAAGGTTCCGGGCTGCAAGAAGATTACGTAACCCGGGGCGTTCTGTTTTAACGAGCTGCCGCATTCCTTTTTTCACAATAATTCTGTTCTCATCATCGAGCGGCATCAGGTCGGCAATCGTACCGAGCGCCACAAGATCCAGTTCTTTTTCAAACTCAGTCGAAAGACTTGCCTCTCTCTTATGAATGAAGGTGGAAAAAAGATTTAGAAATACATCTACTTCACCCGGTGAGTCAGTATTGTACTTGACCATCCTGCTGCCGTCGCGCATCTTCAGCAGGCTCTTGCCCTGCAGAGACGGGAACACCCTCCAAATCTCAGGTGCTGCATCAACAAGGTGAATATCAGTATTGTTTCCGAATATCTTCTGCAGCATCTTCTTCTGAGGTTCGGCGTCATATACAATTATCTGCAGCTGAAGAAAATCAAGCAGCCTCGAATCGGAAAGATCAATCATTCCCGGGATGAGGGTCTCTGTTATCCTGTCTCCGGCAACTAGGTTCTTTACCCGTACAGCCTCCAGCACATAGGATTCGTTGCCCGGGCGGATATTCAGCATGCAGAATTCCTGGTTATACAGATCAAGCTTCGAGAATCTCAGCGCCCAAATAACCTTTGTGACTACCCCGCATCCCGCAAGATGCATGAAGGGGTAACAGCTGTCCTCCATCTTCGGATTAATTATTCCGTAAGCCGGCGGAAGCATCTCGGGACTATTGTGGTGATCTATTACTATTGTCTCTATACCGATATCGGCCGCATGTGTTATCTCTTTGTAGTTTGAGATGCCGCAGTCAACGGTAATGAGCAGACTGCCGTCCTCTGCTCTGAACTCATCGACGGCCTCAATAGTGAGTCCGTA
>DMKD01000180.1 GCA_003454605.1 Spirochaeta sp.
GGGGCGTCGGCAAGCGGTTAAGCCTCCGGTTTTTGGAGCCGGTATTCGCAGGTTCGAATCCTGCCGTCCCAGAATAAAATTAAGAATAATAATAGACGGGAAAGGAGTGCCTTAAATGGACAACAAAACGCTAAGCGCGGAAATAAGAACCGAACTGAGAAAGAGCGGTGCAAAAAAAGTTAGAAAAAGCGGTAGAATACCCGCTGTAATCTACGGCCATAATGAGCCTGTAAACATATCTGTTGATGATATTGAATTTACTAAAAAATTTGAAAAAATTTCAGAAAATACAATCATTACCATTAATGTTGGGAAAAACAGCTACAGTGTTCTGGTTAAGAACTTTCAGGATGATATTCTGACACAGCAGATTAAACACATTGATTTTTTCGAGATTGAAAAGGGTAAGACTCTCAAGACAAACATACCCGTTCATATCGAAGGAAGTGCAAAGGGCGCACGTGAAGGTGGTCTTCTTGAAGTCCGACTTCATGAACTTGAGGTCGAATGTCTTCCTAAAGATATACCCGAGTCAATCACAATTAACGTTGAAGAACTCGAAGCAGGTGATGCTATCCATGTCGGTGACGTTGAAATACCTAAAGGCGTTAAGGTCCTTAACATGCTTGAACAGACTGTTGTTTCAGTAACTCTTATTAAAGAGGAAGTTGAAGAAGTTGAGATTGATGAAGAACTTCTTGAAGGTGAAGAAGCAGAAGGTGAAGAAGAAGAATCTGAAGAAGACTCTGAATAAGACTCTGATTTTAGTCGGCCTGGGCAATCCGGGCAATGAATACCGCGAAACCAGACATAATGTCGGTTTCGCGGTTATTAATTATATATCAGATAAATTTGAAGTTACCTTAAAGAAAGCATTTTTCAAACCTGCTCAGATTGGAAAATTTATTTTTAACAACAGTGAAATACATCTCGTTAAACCGCTTACCTTTATGAATCGTTCAGGTGATATACTAAACTATGTACTGAGTAAAACCGGAGGTTCGATAAACGATATTATCCTTATCTGTGATAATATGGATTTGAGTCCAGGTATGATAAGGCTGAAAAAATCAGGTTCGTCAGCCGGACATAACGGCATTAAATCAGTTATTGCAAACCTCGATTCATCCGAATTTAAACGTCTCTATGTCGGTGTCGGACGCAGTGAAACTGGAGAGAGCGTCGTTGAGCATGTTCTGGGTCGATTTAACAGTGAAGAGGAATCCAAGGTTAAAGAAGCCGTTGTAACGGCCTCAGAGGCCCTCCTGTCGCTGACAGAGAAAGATATAAGTCTGGTGATGAATGAAATCAATAAAAGAAACAATTGAAAACTCAGTCAGGACATATCTTGAAAACTTCTCCATAAAGCCGGAGAGCAGAGTCATCGCAGGCTGGTCGGGCGGTCCTGATTCTACTGTTATGATATCGGTTCTTAAGAACCTCAGTGGTTATAATCTTGACATCACGGCAGTCTGGTATAATCATGGTCTCAGGTCTTTGAGAGAGATCGAAGAAGAGGAAAGACTCGTATGTCTTCAGGCGGAAAAACTGGGGGTAAGATTGATCAGGGGCGCTTCAGGCTGGGGGGTAATAAAATCCACCGCATCTGAGCAGTCTCAGAGCATTGAGGAAGCGGCGAGAAACGCACGTTATGCTTTTTTTGAAGAGATACGCCGGAAGCAGGCTGCTGATTATATTGCAGTAGGTCATAATCTGAATGATAACACTGAAACAATGCTTATGCGATTTCTGCAGAATGCCGGAACTGCCGGTTTATCAGGAATACCTGTAAGGCGCGGAATTATCATCAGACCAATCTGCGGTGTAGGCAGAGCTGACATTGAGGAATACCTCAAAGAGGAATCATTGGATGTCAGCATCGATCATACAAATCTTGAGAATGATTTTTTACGAAACAAGCTGAGACTTGATGTTCTGCCGGTTATCAGAGAGTCATTTCCTTACGTTGATGAAAATCTCAGTCATCTTTCTAAGAAATTCAGACTTCAAAATGATTTCATAGAATATGAAAGTGAAAAAAGGCTGGTATGGCATGAAGATAAAGACCGCTGGGCTATCAGGCAGGATATTTTTTATTCTGAGCATCTTCTGCTGAGAATAAGAAGCGTCTTCAGTATTTTAAACCGGATTGCTCCCGGCACAAGGATAAAATACTCGGCAGTTGAACAAGCTGCGGCCGGAGAATATCCTGGAAACGGGAAGATTCTCCTGCGCACATCGGTGTTTGAGATACTTACATCTGAAGGTTATATTTTCATTCAGAGACTTGTAAATCACACTAAAAAAAGTTATTTTATATACTTGGAACCGGGAGTTCGAGAAGAATTTTTCGGACAGACTGTTTCCGCATCGAACGCAAAAAATGAAGATATCGAGGTATCCGGAGCTGAAAACCGGCTGCTTTTAGAATGGAACGGACCTTTGATATTAAGATCCTGCCGTGAAGGCGATTGCATCGAGATTGAAGGTGGATGTAAAAGCCTTAAAAAACTTTTCAGCGAGTGGAAGGTTAAACCGGCAGACCGCAGCCGCCTGCCGGTTATCGAGGACAATGGCCGTATATCGGCTGTGCTCGGCAGGCATCTCGGATACAACAATAGACTGGCATGCCGCAGGCTGACCAGCGGAAGAAAAAAGAAAATCCTGTTGATAATTAACAGTGATACGGAGACAATTTGTGAGTGATAATAACAGAGGACCTGGTAAAGATCCTGATAACAAACCAGGTTTTGATTTAAACAAGAATAATAAGTTCGCGTTATTTTTTTTAATATCTTTGATAATAATGTTTTTTGTTCTTTTCCTGGTAAATGACAGGGGGGCGGGTACAGAGATTCCGTATTCCACCTTCATGAATTATCTCGAAAGTGGTCAGATTACTGCAGTAAAGATATATGACAATAAAACCATTCAGGGCACAATGCAGGGACCGACAGGACAAAATACGATCTTCGACACCGATATTCCCTATTTTGACGACTTTCTTATGGAAAAACTGAGAACGAATAATGTCATTATTGAAGGGGCCGAAAGCAGTGCGGGTGCCGCGACTATTTTTATCCAGATTATCCCATGGGTCATCGGTTTCGCGTTCATATGGTTTATGCTCAGACAGATGCAGGGCGGCGGCAACAAGGCCTTTTCATTCGGTAAGAGCAAGGCGAAGAGATACAATCAGAATGATAAAAAGGTCACCTTCGACGATGTCGCGGGGCAGGCCGAAGCTAAATATGAGCTTCAGGAAGTAGTCGATTTCCTGCAAAATCCCGAAAAGTTTCAGAAACTTGGAGCACGTGTGCCGAAGGGGGTTCTGCTTGTGGGAATGCCGGGTACAGGAAAGACCCTGCTTGCAAAGGCTGCCGCCGGTGAAGCAGGCGTTAACTTTTTTCATATGTCGGGTTCAGACTTTGTAGAGATGTTCGTAGGTGTCGGCGCAAGCCGCGTACGTGACCTCTTTGACCAGGGCCGAAAGAATGCTCCCTGTATTCTGTTCATCGATGAACTTGATGCTGTCGGAAGAACTCGTGGTGCGGGTTACGGCGGAGGTCATGATGAGCGTGAGCAGACCCTTAACCAGATGCTTGTTGAGATGGACGGTTTCGACACAAAAGAAGGTGTGATGATCCTGGCCGCTACAAATAGACCCGATGTTCTTGACCCGGCTCTTCTGCGGCCCGGTCGATTTGACCGGCAGGTAGTTGTCGATATGCCGGATCTGAACGAAAGGCTTGCTATCCTGAATATCCACGTGCAGAAAGTGAAGATTAAGAAAAATGTCAGCCTTGATAAGATTGCCCGCTCCACTCCGGGAACCTCCGGTGCTGATCTTGCGAATCTGGTAAATGAAGCTGCATTATTTGCCGGCAGACATGGACGGAACGAGGTCTCCTCTCAGGATTTCGAAGAGGCGCGTGATAAAATTCTCCTGGGTGTCGCCCGTAAATCAAGGATGATCTCACCTGAAGAAAAGGTAGCTACTGCGTGGCATGAAGCCGGTCATGCCTTGCTTCATTATCATCTGGAATATGCCGATCCGCTGCATAAGGTTACAGTAATCCCTCACGGACAAGCCCTCGGGCTTGCCCTGTCGCTTCCCGAAAAGGATACATACTCAAAGCGCAGGGGCTGGCTTCTTGACCGCATAAAGATTACCATGGGCGGCTATGTCGCAGAGAATATCAAATACGGTGAAACTACAACCGGTACAAAAAATGATATAGAACAGGCGACTATGATTGCAAGAAGAATGATAACCGAGTGGGGTATGTCTGAAAAGATAGGTTTCGTATCATATGGAGCCGAGGATGAACCCATCTTCATAGGTAAAGAGATAGCACAGCATAAGGATTATTCCGAAGAAACAGCCAAAATGATTGATTCAGAGATTCAGGCGGTACTGAGCAGATGTCTTAAGGAAACCGAGAGGATTCTCACCGACAACAAAGATCAGCTGGAAAAATTAGCTGAAGCGTTAGTTACTGAAGAGACATTGGATGATGATAGAATCAGAGTGCTCCTCGAATTAGGTCCAGCTGTTAAACAGTATGAAGAGGACAATTAAACATAAAACTGTCTCACGAAATAGCCCCCTTTGAGCCGATAATCAAAGGGGGTTTTTTTTATGAATAAGTCAATGAGATGGGCAGCAGCTGTATTTCTGCTGTTATCAACAGTAAATATTTACTCATTCGATAACATGAACAGACAGATAGGAATAATCTATCTTAAAAATGCTGCTGCATACTATCTCAACGGGCAGTATACACAAGCTGAAAGTTTCCTGGAAAAAACAAGTGAATTTCACAGCTCGTCATCGGATTACGAATATCTATACGGTTTGATACGGCTTGAACAGGAAAACAAAATAAATGACGCAGCCCGATACTTCGAAAAAGCGATCGAGAACGGAAACTGGATCCTCCTCGATAAAAAAGACTGTGTTACTGATCTCGCGCTGATACTTTTTCGCAAAAAAGAATATTCAAAACTTATTGATATTGTCGAGCAGGAGGCATTCCCGGACTACAGAGACAATGATCTGATGTATCTGTATCTGCTTAGTTTAAAATATGAAGGCCGGCAGAATAAATACAGATCACTTCTTGGAAGGAGTATCGAACGATATTCAGATGATTACCGCTTTGCAAAACTTTTCGTTCATGAAAGCAGCGGGTTTCGTGACGGTATTATTGATAATCTTCCTGACTACAAGTCCAGGCAGGGAGCTCTGCAGGTGCTTCTCGAGGCAGCCATGACCTTAGAAGCCGGAGGCCTTCGAAGGTCTTCGATCAAAGATTACCTGGATGCGGGAGGACGGGATGCCGCTGCGCTTATTGAATATTACCGCCTGAGGGGTGGAATAACCGTTACAGAGCTTGATAAGCTGCTTAAAGATAATTTTTTTGAGAACCCATCAAACAGGAAGAAGCTGCAGCAGATTCTTCCCGGTATTGATATGCGGAATCGTCTTGATACGGCATATAGTGAATATACCGGTAACATCTATTATGATGTCAACGACGACGGATATTTTGAAGAGCTGCATCTCTATGAGAATGGAAGACCGGTAGGTATCAGTGTTGATGAAAATCAGGACGGTCTTATCGAGGTCATGATAATATTCGAAGGATTATATCCCGCTGAGGTTATTCTTTCGGGGGATCAGTTCCAGAGGATTTCATATGATATATATCCGAATGTAAAAGAGCTCAGTATTGCCGAAGGAGCTGAACGGGATGTATATACCTTTCTTCGGGACAGAATGACGCTTAATATCTATGAAATCAGGGAAGCCGATGATAAATTAATCATTCTTAAGGAAAACGTTGATAATTTTCTTACAGATGAATCAGCACTTCAGGAAAATTCCGTAAGGATATCCACCTATACAGGCGGAGGCGATAAAGATAATTACGGATATTTAAAGCAGGAACTGGAGCGCCGTGATGAGTTGTATTCGGTCTTGAAGATTTATAATCGAATTATTGGTAATTATGTATATCAGCAGTTTAATGATAAACGTACAAACGGTTTTGCTGATATAGACTATGATAATCTAATCGACCTGAAAGAAACCTATTCAGAAGGTGTGATTGTATCAATAGAGGCTGATGACAATAAAAACGGAAAATATGATTATAAGATAACATTTGATTCTGAACAAACAGTTTCGTGGTGGGATTTCAACGAAGACGGTCTATATGACTGCAGACAGTATTTAAAAAATGGTGTACTAATTAATGAGTATTCATCCGGTTTTGACGGTAATTTTGATATCATTGAAAGGAATTAATTAGTGTTTAGAGCTGTTCAGAAAATATTTCCTCTTTTAATTCTAATTACGATCATGTCCTGTGCCACAGACAATGACGCAGTACGGGACCTGCCTGAATATAGTGAAGCCCTGATTGAGAAGGTTAACGGGTTGTTGGATTCGGGACAGTACACCCGGGCTCTGCACCTTTGCAGGATAATAGATGACGGCAGAATTTCAGGTATCGAGAAGAAGGCGTTTACAGGCCTTGAGACAGATTATCACAAAGCTGTTGATGAACAGCGGTATCTCGAAGCGGCGCAGTATCTGAAATCACTCACTGCAGCAGGATGGGAAACTGAAGACAGTCTGTCGGATATTTATATGTCTTATGTAATGAACGAGATAGATGAAAATGCTGTCACACCTGCATTGGCCCTGTTCCAACAGAAAATAATAAGACGGGAAGCTGAAATAAGCGCTGTTGATGAGCAGCTTGAAAAGCTTTTTACTGCTGCTGTTGAAAATAAGAACAGGGTGGTCCTGCAGTATCTTCTTGAGACATATCCGGATTTTTCTAACGAAAGGGTAGAGGCAATTTCTGCCTTAACTGAATACACTCCTGAAAAGGCTGAAATGATAAGCGGGACCGTTACCATATGGGTTGACCGCGGAATCAGAATAGAGAAGGGCGTAGGATATCCGGACCGTGTCATCGGGAGCGGTTTTTACATCGACAGCCGCGGTTATATTTTGACAAATTATCACGTGATATCCAGTGAGGTTGATACTGAATATGAAGGTTTTTCACGGCTCTACATCAAGTATGACAAGAATGAAGAGAAAATACCTGCATCAGTTGTAGGTTGGGATGCATCCCTGGATATAGCATTGATCAAGGTTGCCTACACGCCTGAATATATATACAGTTTTCCTGAAATAAGAGAGTTCAAACCAGGTGAGAAGATCTATGCAATAGGATCTCCGGGCGGTCTGGACAAAACAATTACCTCCGGAATAATCTCAGCATCAGGTGACAGACGACTGCTTCCGCTTGGCGACACAATACAGGTTGATGTTCCCATAAACAGCGGAAACAGCGGCGGCCCGGTTGTTGATAATGACGGGAACCTTGTAGGCGTCGTATTTGCAGGAATTGAG
>DMKD01000418.1 GCA_003454605.1 Spirochaeta sp.
TAGAACAGGTGATATTGATGCTGTAGGAGATCCCAGTCATTTACCCTTTTTTGAAATGCTTGGAAACTGGTCGCTCGGCGATTACTTCAAGGAAGAAGCAATCAGGATGAGCTTCGAATTTCTCACCAGCAGCGAATGGCTTGATATCTCTATCGATAAGTTGTCGGTAACTGTTTTTGCCGGCGATGAAGAGGTGGTGCCCGACGAAACTTCAGCCGGCGTCTGGCGGGAGCTCGGTATTCCTGAAGAAAGAATCTACTTTCTTCCGCGAGAGGACAACTGGTGGGGTCCGGCCGGACAAACCGGCCCCTGCGGACCGGATTCAGAGATGTTCATAGACACCGGACGTGAGGCCTGCGGTCCCGACTGTAAACCGGGCTGCCACTGCGGGAAGTACTTCGAAATATGGAACGATGTTTTTATGCAGTACAACAGGCAGGAAGACGGCAGTTTCAAGGAAATGGAGCGACAGTGTGTAGATACCGGAATGGGAGTCGAACGTACGTCGGCAATCCTTCAGGGTAAAAAATCTGTTTATGAGACGGAAGCGTTCATTCCCCTGATTGAGGCTGTGGAAAAAGTCGCAACTGTAAAATACGGCGATGCTGAAGATAGTGACAAATCGATCAGGATCATCACAGACCATGTAAAAACCTCAACCATGATTCTCGGAGACGAGCAGGGGATTACCCCTTCAAACCTCGGACAGGGATATATTCTCAGACGCCTGATCAGACGCGCACTTCGTCACGGGCGAAAGCTTGGAATCGAGGGCATATTTTTAGGCGGAATAGCAGAGAAGGTTATTAATTTATATCAGGAAGTTTATCCGCTTCTCGGAGAGAAACGCGCTTTCATCCTTAAAGAGCTTGAGAATGAGGAAGGGAAATTCCTGCGCACCCTGCAGAAGGGCGAGCATGAGTTTGAGAAGCTTCTTCCGAATCTCATGAAGAGCTCAAAACGGATAATTCCGGGTCGGCTGGCATTCAAACTCTATGATACATACGGATTTCCGATTGAAATAACTGAAGAGCTGGCTGCTGAGCATGATTTTACAGTTGACCGCGAAGGATTCGACAAGGCGTATAAGAAACATCAGGAGCTGTCAAAACAGGGTGCTGAAAAGATCTTCAAGGGCGGGCTTGCGGATCAGTCCGAGTTTACGACATCTCTTCATACAGCAACCCACCTGCTTCACAAGGCGCTCAGGACGGTCCTCGGCGAACATGTAATGCAGAGAGGCAGTAATATCACAACCGAGAGACTCCGCTTCGATTTTAATCATCCCGAAAAGATGACTGCGGATGAGATTAAAAAGGTTGAAGACATAGTTAACGAACAGATTGAGCGCAAGCTGCCTGTTACAATGGAGATTATGGATCTTGAAAAGGCCAAAGCTGAGGGAGCTATAGCATTCTTTGCTGATAAATATGAAGAGCAGGTTAAGGTCTATTCTATCGGAGACTTTTCAAAAGAGGTCTGCGGCGGTCCGCATGTAGAGAATACCTCTGTTATGGGCAGATTCATAATAAAGAAGGAGCAGTCCTCTTCAGCCGGTGTGAGAAGAATCAGAGCGGTTCTTGAGAAGTAGTTCCTGAGAACTTCGTTTAAACTATATTGATCAGGATAATTAGTCTTGATTTTCGAGGTTTGTGGCCAGCTGGCCGCAGGCCGCATTCAATCCCCGACCGCGCCTGTAACGGCGTGTGTAGAGGATTTTTTTTCGCTCGAGTTCGCGGCAGAATGCTTCGAGGGCACGCTTTTCAGGCTCACGGTAGTCTATCTCTGAGGCGGGATTCCACGGTATCACATTTACGTTAACACTGAGCCCGTCCGACCAATCGGCTATTGCTGCCGCATCTTCCCGTTTGTCGTTGATTCCGCCCATGATCGCGCATTCGAGCGTAATCCGGCGTCCTCCGGCCCTCTGATAGTCCAGCAGTGCTTCTTTCAGATCTGTAAGGTTGTTTGATTTAGTGACGGGCATGATTTTACTGCGGGTTTCGTTGTCGGCTGAAACCAGAGAGACTGCGAGACGTACCGGAGGGGCTTCTTCACCAAGCCTTCGGATCCCTTCAACTATACCGCAAGTTGAAACGGTTATACGCCTTGCGCTCATTCCGAGTCCGTCCTGTCCGGTGAAAAATTTCAGCGACTTGATAAGCTCATCGGTATTCATGAAGGGTTCGCCCATACCCATGTAAACGATATTGCTAATCTCTCCATAGCGCAACTGCAGATGTATGAATTGCTCGACTATTTCGGCCGAACTGAGATTGCGCTTGAAGCCCATTTTACCCGTACGGCAGAATGTACAGCCCATTGCGCATCCGACCTGCGATGATATGCAGGCAGTGAAGCGGTCGTTTTCATCGCTTAAAAGGACTGCCTCTATCAGGCTGCCGTCATGAAGCCGTATAGCAGCTTTCGCTGTATTCTCGCTGTCGGATTCGGCTGTTTCAACTGCGGACGAGAAAATGTTGAAAGATTCGCTGAGTTTCTGTCTCAGCGGGGCGGGAAGATTTGTCATTTCATCAAATGAATCTGCACCCCGTTTGAGCCAGTCGAAAATCTGTCTGCTTCGGTATTTTTCTTTAATGCCGACCAGATCAGAAATTTCCGACGCGGTCAGTCCTGTAAGGGATGGTTCAGGCATGGTTTCTATACGGTTGGGAAACCGATTATTGGCGGTTGGGAAACCGNNAGCCATTTAGCGGTTTCCTGAGCGCAGCTTGTCGAGAAGGTTTGAAACAAAGGTGTTTCTTATGCCTAGTTTCTGAAATTCGGCAAGGATCTCAATAGCTTTGTTTTTATCACCCAACAACATGTAGCATTCGGCGATTTCGGTATAAAGTCTGTGATTTTTCGGATCATTACGCAGAAGTCCTCTGAGGCTTTCTATTGAGTTCTCATAGTTTCCTCTGAGTTTATTAATAAGAGCAAGCCCTAAAATAGCATAAACATCGAATTCGATATTGAGGGCCTTGGAGTAATAGTCTTCTGCCCTGTCAAAGTCTTCCAAATTGCGGTAGGCATCACCGGCTCGGGTAAGTATGACCTTGTTGTCAGGATCTTTTTTTAGTATTTTATCCCAGTACTGAAGTGATTCTTCATGAGCATTCATCCCCCGGTAGCAATCGGCCATGCCGAAGAGTGCGTAAAAGTTATTCGGTTCAAGTTCAAGCGCCTTGTCAAAGTAGAATGTGCCTTTTTCGAAAGTTCGGAGTTTTCGATGGCAGTTACCGAGTGATGTCAGAACACGGATATCCACATTATGCTTTTTCAATTCATACATTCTTTCCCAGTATTTAAGGGCTTCACGGTATTCTCTGAAATCATAATGAAGGTGGCCGAGACCTATCAGGGCATAGGCGTTGTCCTGCTCCATCTCAAGGACTCTGAGATATATTTCACGGGATTTTTTGAAGTCTCTGACCTTTCTGTAAGCATCAGCTATTCTTGTGAGCACAGTGATATTAGAATCGTCGTGCAGGAGATATTCCTCCCATATTTTGATTGCCTGATTATATTTGTTCAGTGCTTTATAACAGTCAGCAAGGCCGAAGAGTGCATAATTATTGCCGGGGTGGGTTTCAAGACATCGTTGGTAATAAACTACCGCCTGTCGGAAATCAGCCCGTTTGCGTGCGGCATCACCTAAACCGACGAGTGCATAGTTGTTCAGTTCGTCTTTTTCAATTATCCGCAGGAAGCATTCCTCTGATTCTTCTATCAGTCCTTCTTTTAAGAGTTGGTAACCTCTTTTTGACAATTCGGAAATTTCGTTAAGGAGTTTTTCCTCTTCCGTTTCCTCTCTGAAACCTTCTTCGGATTCGAATTCCGGTTCATTCGACGTGTCAGACATAATCCCTTCCTCTATTAATCATTTCTTTTTTTATTCTCCCAGCCATTTACTCAATGCCCCGGCTGCCTTTCCTGCCCAGGACTCCACCTTATCCGGTGCGGGAGCCATCCAGTACATTTTGATAGCCTCAAGCGGTTGGTTATGCTCGAGGTACCAATCACCAATCCGGATTAAACCGTCGGTATATCCTGTTGTGACGAATATACGCCTGGCCTTTTCATATTCTTTATCATTGAAAAATGCATTGCCCTTCCTGATCAATGCGGCTTTATCGGCTCCGGATAGCGATGCAGGCTGTTCGGAAGTCAGTTTGATAAAACCTTCAGATGGGATATTCTCTAATACACTTTCATACTTATTTTGCATCTAAGTTAGACTATAGTAAATTCTAATAGGAAAAGCAACAATTATCTTATAATTGATTATTTCGATAAGGTCCCTTTTGTGGATTTGACTTCACCGTCATTTGCCTGCCGGTAGGCCTGTCCAAGGGCCCGGCCCATGGCCTTAAAGAGAGCTTCGGCCATATGATGGCTGTTTTCTCCGTAGCGGCATTCTGCATGAAGATTTAATCCTGCCCGGTCGCTTAAGGCTTTGAGAAATTCCTTGAGCAGGAAAATGTCGAATGAGCCTGCATTCTGCTGCGGATACTCAGCTTTGTAAACGAGGAAGGGGCGTCCGCTTGCATCAACGGTCACTTCTGCTAGAGAATCATCCATGGGTATGATGAAATGTCCGAATCGTGCGAGTGCACCGCCTTTTTCGGCTGCTGCCTTGAATGCATCGCCGAGAACAAGTCCGGTATCTTCTACCAGATGGTGGGGGTCAACATCTATATCGCCGCTGGCATCGAGTTTCAGGTGAAATCCGCCATGGAATGACATTGAATACAGGATATGTTCAAAAAACGGCAG
>DMKD01000150.1 GCA_003454605.1 Spirochaeta sp.
AATCGCAGAATGGAATCAACAGACTATATCAGTAGTTATGTAGAACGAGCCCGTAAAGCACAGGAATTGTTCGAATCGTGGGATCAGAAGCGGATTGATGCTGCCGTCAGAATTATAGGCAGGGTGGTGTATGAAAATGCCGCCGAACTGGCGGAAATGGCGGTTACTGAAACCGGAATGGGAAATGTTCCCGATAAAACTCTTAAAAATATGGGAAAACCGTCCATAATATGGAGCAGCTTAAGAGGGAAAAAATCGCACGGCATCATCAGACGGGATGAGACAGCGGGAATCGTAGAGATTGCCAAACCTGTCGGCGTTATTGCCGCGGTTACACCCTGTACAAACCCGGTTGTGACCCCAATGTGCAATGCGATGTTTGCCCTCAAGGGTGGAAATGCGATAATTTTTACCCCCCATCATCGTTCCCTGCATACGAGTACACGTACTGTAAAGATGATTAACGATGCGCTTGCAGAACTTGGCGCGCCTGAAAATCTTATCCAGATTCTCGGAGAACAGTCCCGTGAGAATACCCGTGAACTGATGGCAAGCTCTGATGTTGTCATTGCGACAGGCGGAATGGGAATGGTAAGAGCCGCGTATTCGAGCGGTAAACCCGCCTTCGGCGTTGGTGCGGGTAATGTTCAGTGCATCATTGACCGCGGTGTTGATATAGCTGAGACAGTACCGAAGATTATAACCGGACGCAGTTTTGATAATGGTATTATCTGTTCGTCAGAGCAGACAGTCATTGTCCAGACCGATGATCACGATGCTGTAATGGAGGAATTCAGAAAGAACGGCTGCTATATTGCAGAGGCAGGAGCTGAAACCGATGCGCTGAGAAAGGTGGTTTTTCCGGAAGGGAAGATGAACCCTGATCTCGTCGGCCAGCCGGCTTCAAAGGCTGCAGCAATGGCAGGGGTCACCGGGGCCGAGGACGCAAAAATCCTGCTAATAAAAGCAGAAGGTCCCGGACAGGTCGATCTGCTATCCAAAGAGAAGATGTGCCCTGTGCTTTCGGTTTATGAATATAATGATTTTGATGATGCGATATCGATTGCTGCGGCAAACCTCGGCTATGAAGGCGCCGGACATTCTGTCGCGATACACTCTGATAATGTCAAAAACATAGAGACAGCCGCATTAAGGCTGAATGTCAGCAGGTTCGTAGTAAATCAAACCTCGTCGACAAGCGCCGGCGGAAGCTTTTTTAACGGTTTTACCCCAACCACAACCCTCGGCTGCGGTTCATGGGGCAATAACAGCATATCCGAGAATCTCTCATACAAGCACCTGATAAATGTTTCGAGGATAGGCTACTTTATGGCGGATAATAACGTTCCGGATGAAACCGAATTATGGGAAGAGGAAGAGTAAGATGAAATTGTCGGAAATAGATGCATATTACCGTGGACTGATGCAGATCGACGAGCTTGAGAGGATCGATGTCTCGATGAATGGAATTCAGGTCGCTGCGGGAGAGGGTGAGCCTGCCGGGGTAGAGATCGGTAGGATTGCCTTTGCAGTCGATGCCTGTATGGAAAGTTTTGAACGGGCGGCAGAAGCCGGCGCCGGGATGCTGCTCGTGCACCATGGCCTGTTCTGGGGCCGACCCCTCAGGATTGACGGCACCCACTACAAGCGGCTGAAATTTCTGATTGAGAACAATATTTCACTCTATGCCGCCCATCTCCCGCTCGATATGCACCCTGAATTCGGGAATAACGCCGGTATGTGCGAATCGCTCGGTATTACGGAGCCTGAGCCGTTCGGCGATTATCACGGGGTTAAAATAGGTTTTAAAGGCCGGCTGCCTGAAGCCTGCAGCATTGAAGAGATCCTCGACAAGCTTGGTCTGTCGGCAGACCGTGCACTGTCCGTACTTCCTTTCGGGCCGAAAGATATAAAAAACGTTGCCCTTGTTTCCGGAGGTGCACCTGATGAGGTTTATCAGGCAATGGATGAAGAGGCTGATCTCTATATCACCGGAGATGCCTCTCATCAGATCTATCATCCCTGTCTTGAGAACGGTATTAACCTGATATGCGGCGGTCATTATCATACTGAGACCTGGGGTGTAAGACTTCTGTCGGAACGTACAAGGACTGATTTGGGACTTGAAACAGTATTTATCGATATACCAACCGGTCTGTGAATCTGACGAGGAGTATCAATAACCGTCGGTCATTGAGCGGTTGATATCTTTTTTATAAAGCTCGTTGTAGACGAAGCCCCGGTTTTTAAGTTTATCTCTGATTTCATCAGGGAAAGGCATGTCTCTCCAGAATACTCCGCGTACTTCACGCTCGAGTTTCTGGGTACCCTCGCTTTCTTTTGTTATCCACAGGGTGTAGTCATTGATGAAACGCTCTCGGACATCTCCCTTCATGTGATGTTCAGAGAACCACTGGTAGTAATGTCCGGTGAGGCCTTCCTCCATCCAGTAATGCTGGGCTTTTTCCTTTGCAACCTGCCAGCGTAAATCCGCCATGGCTGTGATTATTGCAAGCCTGAGATTTTTTGAATACATAGGAATAGCTACACGACCCCGGCTTGTTCCGCGGTTGTATTTTTCAAACGGCTCCCAGCATATGCCCCTTTCGCCGTAGCATGGAATAAGGACAAAATACGGAACAATTCGGTTGGTTTCTCTCTTGAATGT
>DMKD01000151.1 GCA_003454605.1 Spirochaeta sp.
GTGAAACCCGTCCAGCCTTCGGGAAAGCCCCTGTATATCTTCATGATACTGTCTTCAGACAAAAACGGCACCCTGTTCTCAGTTAAAGAATCAAGCCACCCGTAAGCTTCTCCGGTAGGAATTTCCACTCCCGGATAAATTAAGACAAAATCAAGCACAAGCGGGTCTATTTTCCTCACATTCTCTCCCCTACCTCCAATTATGGCTGCCGGGGTTGAAATAAAAAAAGGGACATCGCTTCCGATACGGTTTCCGATTACTGCAAGGTGTTCATCATCAAAGCCGGTTTCGAACAAAAAGTTCATTATCCTCAAGGCCGCTGCCGCGTCTGAAGAACCGCCTCCTAAGCCGGCAAAACTTGGAATGTTCTTCTTTACATTGAATTCAACTCCATATTTTTTACCGGTTTCCCTGCAGAATTCTTTCCAGGACCTGTAGATCAGATTATTCTCTACGGTACAATTAAAGTCTCCGATTATTCTGCAATCATTACCTGTTGTCAAAGATCTCGCGTCAATCTCATCATAGAGATCAACCATTACAAAAAGCGAATTAATACCGTGAAATCCGTCCTCCCTTTTTTCCCCAATCTGAAGGTGAAGATTAAGCTTGGCCGGAGCCTTCAGGATGCACAGCTGTTTCATAATGTCAGAATATTATACTGATAAAATTGATCCTGTCAATGAGACGGCCTATTCATGAAAAACTGATTTTAAATGTATTTTTCTTGCAATGCCTGCGTGTTTTTTCTATACTTTCACAATGAGCGAAAGCAATATAATTTTAATAGAAAAAGCATGTGAGGAAATCTTCAAGGAAAACGGCCTCAACAGCATAAACACCGACTCCACAAGCGTATCATTCGATAAAACCAATATCACAGCTACCATCGGACTTGCAGGCGAGGTGCAGGGGCATCTCATCCTCTACTCCGGGCTTGATACAGCAGTTAATCTTGTCAGGGAACTTTTCAGCAACATGGGGATGGAGCAGGAAATTGCTGCCGGTGATCAGCTGTTCAAGGAAACTTTCGCTGAACTTTTAAACCAGCTTGGCGGAAGAACGACAATCAAGCTTTCCGAAAATGGTATTGATTCTGATATTACCCCGCCGATTCTCATAAAGGGCGACAATATCTTTATAAATACGAATACTTATAATTCTACCGCAATAATCAAGATTTCCGGCGAGTTCGGGGATATAGGTTTATTTGTAGGCTTAACGAATTAATATTACATTCTTTTGAAAAACTGTTGACAACCAGACACGCATCTACTTAAATTATCTGTAGACGATAAATCTAATTTGTGGAGAGGAATCATAAAATATCCTCCTTGATATTTTATGATTTTGAAGTTAAAAGCATTGCTTTTAACTTCACCCCTTAAAAACCGCAGCCATGCGGGCCAATTTATAGGAGAGAATAATGTCGGGAGGAAAGGGTTCTTTTTACACCGGTGATGACGATTTTGATGATCGGTATCACGACGATGACGACTTCTATGAAGATAACTTCGATAATTATGATTCTGAATACGATGAAGATTATGACGAGTTAGACGAAGAAGAGACACTCGATAATGACGATGACGAAGACGAAGAAGATGGAATAGACGATGAATTGAGTGAAACCTTCGACGATGACCCCGCGGTTTTTAACGAGTATTCAGAAGATGAAGAAGAGCTCGAATATGACAGCGGGCTTGATTATGAAGATTTCGACGAATAAACTGAACGTCCGTTGAACCAGAGTTTCTCGAGATCGTAGAATTGTCTGGTTTCCTCATCCATCAGGTGAATCACCATAAAACCGCAGTCAATGAACAGCCAAGAGTAATCATCAACATGTTTATATTTATTCTTGAACTCAATGCCCCTGTCGGTCAGATAGCCCCGAATATTTTTTAACAGGCCGCGCATGTGTCCCTGGCTGTTTACTGTAGCTAATATGAAATAGTCAGTCCAGCTGTTTTGCTCTCTGACGTCTATAGCCGCTACCTCGCGCGCCTTGTGTTCTTCAAGAATTACCGCTGTATCTTTCACCAGCTCATCGTTTTTATTCTTTACAGTATCTTCCATCAAAATCCTTACCAAGTATTATTACTAAATCTGCGTCTTCGCCGGGTTCTCCGGCAAAGATATCATCATATTCACCGGCGCTCTCAACCGATGACTCCACATTCGAACAGTGAATTATGCTCGCTACCCGCTGCGCTTGAACAATATCCCCGCTCTTATCTATTACAAAAGTCTTCTCAACATCATTAGCTTCGTAATTACCGATGTGCGCAATGTCATACCCGAAACTCTGAAACACCTGAGATGTACGGGAGGCCAATCCGTTTACCGGCGTACCGTTTAAAATCTGAATAGATAAATTGAGCTCTTCATCACTGACGACCTCTACATTGGCCAGAGAGGTAATAGTCTGCCTGACAGTTTCACGCAGCAGGTTTCCGTCATAATGACAGAACAGCAGAACCTGCTCGTCGACAGTCCGTCTTACACCCAACACCCGCTGAAAAACTATGCGGCTCGTATCAAGATTAGCCATCTCTCCGACAAATGCCTTCATAGAAGAATCATCAGCATTTGTTTCGATCGTACGCTTAAAAAAACTGTACATCCCGTCCATCACCAGTATGCTGCCCTGTTCCTGAAAGCCTTTCAACAGAGACTGTATAGTCTTTTCCCTGCGTCCGCTTTCCTCAACATCACTCTCTTCAGGATCAAAATAAGTGATGAAAGTTTTAGTCTTATCGCCGTCGAGGATAATACTTCCTGAAGGCAGCAGAGCAGTCTGCTCTTCATCAATTATTTCAACCGGATTATCTATAAACATTTCCAGCCCGCCTAGTATATCTACAAGGGCGACAAAATCCTTCAGATCTATCTGAAAGTAATTGAAAATCTCCTGCTCAATCAAGTTCTCGACTGCTGTAATGTATTCTTCAGGATTTTTCTGATCATACAGCATGTCGATTCTGTCTATCTTGCCGAGCTTCTCGATTATAACTCCGGTTTCACCCGGGATATCAAGCAGAGCCCCTTTGCCCGTTGCCGAGCTGTAAAAAAGAATCTCGGTAAACAGAAGCTCATCCTCATCATGGATGAGAAAAACTGAATTGATATCCTTCTCATTCTCTATCATTTCGGTAATTCTATCCGTTCTAGTATACCTGACAATCAGAAAAACAGCCGAAGCTACAACGATAATAATAATAATTAATATAATAAGACTTTTATCAAATTCAATTCTGGACTTCAATTTCAGCTCACCTTCTTTTCAAGGTCATGATATAACATAAATGTCTGTTCAGCAACAGAATACCCCTTGGACCTACAGTATGTTATGCTGTTTCTAACTACCTCCATGATAAGCTGATCAAGGTTCATTTCACGTATTTTCATCCTGAACTCATTATCAATATGCATTCGTCCGGGTTCAATGTAATCAGCGACATACAGTACTGCTGTTATTCCGGACATACCCCTCTTTCCGGTTGTATGCCATCGCACAGCATCAAGAATTTCCTCATCGGTAATTCCAATCTCTTTTTCAGCAAGAACAGCACCAGCCCTCCCATGCAGCAGCACAGGGTATTCCTTCTCGATCCGGCTTACGCCGTAGCCGTCATTTTCAACAAGACTGAACACATCATCAGTCGAAATCTCGCGTCCTATATCATGCAGAAGACCGGCATTTCTACCCTTTTCCGGGTTAAACCCATAAAGCCGGCAGAGCTTTTCAGTTGTTTCTGCAGTTCTCTTCGAATGCATATATCTTTTTTCACTTAAATTCTTTTTTATATAAAGCTCTATACTTCTGTCATCAGACATTAACTGTCTCCATATAAATTATTTGCATCGATATATTCCCACACCCCTGAAGGCATAAGATATCTACATGCCCGCTTTTCAGCTATTCGCGCTCTTATATCGCTTGATGAAATATCAAGCATGAGATTGTTTATTTTCATATGATTATATTTGAAACCGATATTCCCGGTGTTTCTGCATGCTAGTATAATTTGAGTTTCTTCAGCCAGCACAGAAGCATTTTTCCAGCTGTCGAAGCCTTCGACAAGATCATCACCAATAACTAGTCCCGGCCTGGAAACAAGTTTATATTTATCCCGGATAAATCTGATTGTATCTATGCTGTAGGAAACCCCTTTTCGTGCAATTTCGCATGTCTCTATCTCGAATTCCGAGTCTCTGCAGGCAATTTTCAACATCGCTATCCGATGCTCAGCTGCAGTTACCCGTTCATCCCTTTTGTGAGCTGATATAAATGAAGGTACAAAAAGTATTCTTTCCGGATGAAATACCCGGAGGACCTCTTCCGCCAGATGCAGATGACCTATATGGACGGGGTTGAAGGTGCCCCCGATAATTACGGTATCCAGTTTAGTCAGCATTTTTCCTGTTGATCAGCCCCGCAATCTTTTTGTTGAACTCATCCATCCCCACATGACTGAAGGTGGAAATCCCGATGATATCTTCTCCGGACAGCTTCGCCTTTAGTTCTTTAAGGTTATCCTCAGCACCCTCGAGATCAAGCTTGGTACCAATGACAATTCTTTTCTTCCCTGCAAGTACGGGTGAGAACTCCTCGAGTTCATCGAGCAGCAGATCAAAGGCATCGAGATAATTCTCATCTACCAGATCGATCATGAAAACCAGTACCGATGTTCGGGAAATATGCTTCAGGAATTTTATGCCGAGTCCGGCTCCCTGCGATGCGCCTTCGATTATTCCCGGAATATCAGCAATAACTGCATGTCCGTAACCTAAATTCATAACACCGAGATTTGGAATCTTTGTAGTAAAAGCATAGGCGCCGATCTTCGGATCTGCATTTGTGATCTTTTTAAGCAGACTCGATTTACCCGCATTCGGAAAACCGACAAGTCCGGCGTCAGCAATAACATTTAGTTCAATGTGATACCTTACTTCAACAGCGGGAGCTCCGGGCTGAGCGTATCTCGGAGTCTGTTTCACTGACGATTTATAATGCCAGTTCCCATTTCCGCCGTCACCACCTTTAAGTGCTGCCCAGCTTTCATCAAGTTCAGTTAAATCTTTGAGTATTTCGCCGGTTTCGGCATTTTTGATTAGTGTTCCAGGCGGCACTTCAATTACAGCATCATTGCCGTTACGTCCGTGTTTGCGCCGCCCCATTCCGGGTCGTCCGTTTTCAGCCCTGTAAACCCTTCTGTTCCTGAGATGCATAAGGGTTTTTAGGTTCTCACGTACAACGAAGATTACATCTCCTCCCCGTCCGCCGTCTCCGCCGTCCGGTCCGCCTCTGGGAACATATTTTTCACGCCTGAACGAGACACATCCGTCACCACCCTTACCGGATGAAACATCAATATAGGTCTCGTCAGCAAAACCTGTCATTATTTATTTACTTACCTGGAACGATAGAAACGAAGTTTCTTCCCATCCTTTTTTTGTATTCAACAGAACCGTCAACCTTTGCAAAAAGAGTGTCATCTTTTCCCTTGCCGACATTAATGCCGGGATGGATCCTGGTTCCTCTTTGTCTTACAATGATTGAACCGGCTGATACAGCCTCTCCGCCGAATTTTTTGACGCCAAGTCTCTGAGAATTCGAATCTCTTCCGTTCTTACTGCTTCCGCCGCCCTTTTTATGTGCCATCTATTAGCTCCTATTAACAACTTTGTAATCCTTCCATGGATGGAAGGTCTCAGGATCGAAAATGAAAAGCGAAGCTTATCATTTTCAAAATAATAAAAAACACAGATGTTTTTTATTATTCAATTTTAACCAGTTTAATACTGCATTCACGGGGATTTTCCCGCTCAATTTCAATCAACCCTGCTAAAAGAACATCTGTAACACCAGTCAGCCATCGGTTCTCCCCATCTTCAGTTTCTACCGAAAGCTCCAGAAGTCCGTCACGATCCGCCGAAACCAGGCTCTTTAACCCGATTCCATTCTGCAGAACCCTGACTACGCTTCTGAGCTGCGCCGACACAGCAGCGCAGATTATGTTACTGCCCTTAGCGGCCGACATTGAATGCCCTTCCGCCTTTAATGATCTCAGATTGCCGTCAGTATCGACAGCAATCATAATATGAATCAATTCAGGCTCCGATTATTTCCTCGACCCGTACCATTGTGTACTTCTGTCTGTGACCTTTTCTAAGGCTATAGTTTTTTCTTTTTTTATATTTAAAGATTTTAACTTTCTTGCCTTTAGTCTGTTCTTCAAGGGTAACCTTTACCTTCGCTCCGTCAATATATGGAGTTCCGACTTTTACGTCATCACCGCTGAGCATCAGTACAGAATCGAATTCAACAGTATCGCCTGTTTCACCGTCTATCTTATCAACCTCAAGCAGGCTGCCCTTTTCCGCTTTGTACTGTTTACCTTTAATTTCAACCAGTGCGTACATTTATCCAACCTTAATACAAATATAGTGAGTCATTATATACCATAATCATAGGTTTATAGTCAAGCCATAGTGATATTTCAGCATATATCCAATCCTAGTAAATAATCCATGGACGTTTGCCTTCAGCCTTTCATAGGTGAAGGCAAACTCCGGAAAGTTATACAATTTTCTGCAGAGGAAAATGTATAACTTTACATCTTCTCGAGAAACGGGATTCCAATCAAACTGAATCCGTTTTTCAATACCTGCAGCACAGCGGAAGAAAGCTTTAATCTTGTTACAGCAAGCTGTTTATTTTCATTCTTCAAAACCGGATTATCATGATAGAACCTGGAAAAAGTTTTTGCTAGCTCATACATGAAAGCAGTCAGACAGGATGGATTATACTCTGCAGCCGCCTGTTCTACCTTTTCCGGCCAGGAAATCAGCATTTTTATGATTTCTTTCTCTTCTTCCACTGTCAAAAGCGACGCATCCGCCTCAATGCCTGTAAAATCCACTTTCTTTTCTTCAAATTTCCTCAGCATACTTGAAATCCGTGCACCCATATACTGCAGATAGGGCCCGGTATTGCCGTTAAACGAAAGTGATTCGGCAGGGTTGAATATCATATCCTTTGACGGTGTTACCTGAAGAAGATAATAATTGAGTGCGCCGAGAGCGATTGAATGAGCGGTAGTGTCAAGATCATCGACCTCATCCCCCCTCTCTTTTGAAACAATCTCTTCGCGGGCGAGGCCGGTAAGCTGTTTAACAAGATCATCCGCGTCAACTACCGTACCCTCACGTGATTTCATCTTTCCGTCGGGAAGGTTAACCATGCCGTATGAAAGATGCTTCAGATCGTCAGCCCATTTATAACCGAGTTTTTTAAGAATGTGAAAAAGTACACTGAAATGATACTGCTGCTCGGAGCCTACAACGTAGATCAGCTGATCAAAAGGCCAATCAGTGTGACGGGCGATTGCTGTTCCGAGATCCTGTGTCATATACAGAGAGGTGCCGTCTCCCCGGAGGAGCACTTTTTTATCAAGTTTAATATCAGAGAGATCAATCCAGATTGAATTATCATCTTCTTTATAGAAGACATCATCCTCAAGACCCTTAATAACTTCTTCCTTTCCGGAAGCATAGGTATTGCTTTCATAATATACCTTATCGAAGCTTATTCCGGTGGCTTTGTAGGTCTGCTCAATACCGTCGATTGTCCACTTATTCATCTGTCTCCAGAGCTCAGTTGTTTCGGCATCGCCGGCTTCCCAGTCCTGAAGCATCTTCTGCGCACCCTCAATTGCCTTCTCATCCTCTTTAGACCACTGATCGAATTTAACATAGTAGTTTCCCACAAAATGATCAGATTTTACGCCTTCGGATTCAGGCCTTGTATCACCGCCAAACTTTTTATAAGCAAGCATCGACTTACATATATGAATACCGCGGTCATTTATCAAATTTACTTTCATAACCGATGCTCCGGCGGCATCAAGAATCCTTGAAATGCAGGCTCCGATGGAATCGTTTCTCAGATGTCCCAGATGCAGAGGTTTATTCGTATTCGGACATGAAAACTCGACCATTATTTTTTTGCCGGCGAGTGTTTCAACTTTTCCGTATTCTTCACCCTGCGAAATAACAACATCAAGGACCTCCGATGCTGTATCGGATATATCAACCTTGACATTTACATAGGGCCCGGCCGTGCTGAGGCTTCCGGCCGCTATGACTTCGGTGTTACTCTCAAGCTCGGAAACAACCATTGCAGCAATTGCCGTCGGTGCCGTTTTAAATGCCTTCGCGAAGGGAAACATTGCAAAGGAAAAATCACCCATTTCGGGTTTGGGAGGATTACCGACCATTATTTTATCCGCGGAATCGATGCCGGCATCTACCCCGGCCTTCGTTGCTGCAGCTGTTATCGCGTTATATATATACTCCTGCCATTTACTCTTTAAAGCAGTCATGTGTTAATCCTCCGGATGTTTTGAAAAATAGAAATGAGCCTTAATAGTTACACATTATCAGTACTCATTCAAGTAAGTGCTGAATCATTTTCACTGCTGATAACTCAGGCAAAACATTTGAGTGAAATTATCTGCGCCCTCGCGCCGGTAGGAACCCAGTCCGCCGCTGCAGGATGTGCAGAGGTCGGTTGATATAATATCGTTGACTCCAGCGCGCTCAAGCATATTGATGTTTGCATTTTTGAGTGAGAGATATTTCCCGCCGTCGTGATGCGCAACAGCATCGCTGCCCCAGGCATTCTGAAAAACAGCGGCACGTTCATCGTCGACATTATAGCAGCAGCTTCCAATTGCTGGTCCGAGTACTGCGGTAAGGTCACCGGGGCTGCATCCGTATTGTTTCTTCATTATTTTGATTGCTTCAAGGACGATTCCCGTCCCCTTCCATCCGCTGTGCAGGATTGCACGTATATTTCTTTCTGCATCGTGCAGAAAAATCGGCATACAATCTGCAATTGTTACGGCTATCTTATCCTCAACCCTTCGGCTAATTATACCGTCAGCCCCGGTCAGGGGGTCGGCCGTCCAGGATTCTGCCGACACTATCCGCTTTGAATGCTGCTGCCGGACAAAATAAACGTCGGCCGCATCAACAC
>DMKD01000406.1:0-1609 GCA_003454605.1 Spirochaeta sp.
GGTTAGATCCGTTCACTGTAAAGCACCACTCCCAAACATTGCCGCTCATGTCGTACAGACCAAGCTGGCCGGCGTTTTTCTGCTCCACCGGCATAAGTGTACTGCTTCCGCCCATGTCAAGATCTCCCTGATACCAGCCCACAATCCTGGTCTCTGTCTCGTTTTCATAGTTTCTTATCGCTCCGCTTGCGTAATCTGCCGGTGTCCAGTAATACCCGTTAGTCAGGTAATTATGACCATCGTTAAAGTTGGTTGCTATGTAGTCTGTTAACAAAGCCCCCTGTGTAGGGGTTGTCGTGCCAATATACCGGGTAGCGTACTCCCATTCCTGGCTTGACGGCAAACGGTAACCGTACCGTCGGAGTTCTCAACGGTTTCAGTATGATCCCAGGTGGTGTCAATTCATTCACTCATAGGAGATATTGAGGTCTTCACCGGGAGTGAGGCCGCTTCCTGCTCTGTGCAATGTATTGAAACAGCTGTTACCCTGGGACTGCTTATGAATATTATTAGAGATATTCCTGAGAATTCGGCACGATTTATTTTTGCATTAGGACGTAGTATTGCCCGAAAATTACATAAAAACTCGGTCTCTGAAGCACTTAACACTACCTACCCACTCGAGGTACGGCTTGCACATTATTATCTGACCTTCACTGACCTTTTACTGCGGGCAGAGAACCTTGTTCAGCTCTCTGCCTGGATGGGATGCAGCTACCGCCATCTTACCCGCAGCCTTGCAAAACTCCGTAGTCGAGGCGCGATTCATAGAGATAAAACAGGTTCAGGTATCATTGCTGATTATAAGACAGCGAATACTGATGTACTGAAAACCATAGCAGAACCTATGATACTTGAAGAACACGGAAGAATATTATTTGAACCGTGAGAAAAATGAGCTACTCCGTATACTAATGCATTGCTGTTAGATAGCATTTTTACTATATTATTGACATGAAAACAGACTCCAACAGCAGAACATTCGGTATTAGAGAGTTCACATTTATCATTGATAAGGCTTTATACGCAGCATTAAAATATAGAGAAGAACTGAAACTTATCAGCAAAAACTTTGAAAGTCATATAATGCTTGCAGTGTCCGAGGTTAACGGCTGCAGGATATGTACCTATGTTCATACCAAACATGCGCTTGAGACAGGAACAACAAAGGGCGAGCTGTCACAATTTCTTAGCGGAGACCTTAACGCGGTCGATAAAAATGAGGCTGTAGCTCTACTTTTTGCACAGCATTACGCCGACGTTCAGGGAAGTTATGATATCAAAGCATTTGAGAAGGTTGTTGAGGTTTATGGTTCTAAGAAAGCTTACGGGGTCCTTGCTGTTATTAAATTGATAATGTTCGGCAACGCGTGGGGAATAACCGAAGGATTCTTTACAGACAGGTTTAAAGGGAGAAGAAATCCTGAAAGCAGACTATGGAATGAAATTCTTGTGATGCTCAGCCCAATAGTTCTTCTGCCAGTGGCACTTATTAGAAACATATTCAAAAAGAAAATTTAAACTACTGAGCTTCTTTCAAAACTCGTATTAGTGAAACATGGCTGTGCCGCGTTTTTGGCAGAAGCTTTTGAGTATTTTTAACAATCTT
>DMKD01000406.1:1662-3531 GCA_003454605.1 Spirochaeta sp.
GTGACCTTTGTCAATAACTATTTTCCTCCTCTATAAATTCTCCTTTAAATCATAAATTTGTCAGATATTTTTATAATGAAGCAGCGGGAAAAGATATTAAAACAGGAACAGTTATAGCTCATCAGACTTTTGGTGATTTTCTCTCTCTGAGCTGACTCAACATATCCCTCCAAAAGGAATTCAGTATATTCGCAGGTATGGCTTATATGCTTCCAGGATCAGGGGGAAATGGCTGGACCATCCCGAGGTGGTTCGAAAATGAGAGTGATTGCTGTAATGTAGACAATATGAAGTTACCGGCATAAAGCTGCTGCGCTCATATGCCGGAATCATAATGGCATATCTTGGTTTTGGACTATCACTATCGGTTTTCATGTATCATGGTTTTATAAAGGGTATTCCCTATGAACTCGTGGAGGCTGCAACTATAGATGGATGTTCAAAGCCGGCGTTGTTCTACCGGATAATATTTCCGCTTCTGACCCCAACTCATGCTACAATCTATATACTGCACGGAATCTGGATCTGGAACGATTTTCTTCTTCCGCTTTTATTGCAGGTTCAATTAAAGGATAAATAAAGCCCTATGAAGAGTTATTTAGTTAAAGATCCCTGGCATATCATTGAAGATGGTTTTCATCCCGAATATAACCGTATCTCCGAATCCATTTTCAGTATTGGAAATGGTCATATGGGCATGCGGGGTAATTTCGAGGAGACCTACAGCGGCGACAGCTTGCAGGGCACATATATGGCAGGTGTTTACTATCCCGATAAAACCATAGTCGGATGGTGGAAAAACGGTTACCCTGAATATTTTGCCAAGGTTCTGAACTCAACAAACTGGATCGGTCTTGAAATTGAGATAGACGGTGAGATTCTTGATCTGGCCAAAACCCGGATTCAGGAGTTCAGGCGTGATCTCGATATGAGATTGGGCTTGCTTAAAAGGCGTTTCAAGGCCCTCATGCCGGACGGTACCTGTATTGTCGTTGATGCTGTTCGTTTCGTCAGTCTTGATCAGGCTGAACTTGGTGCATTAAGCTATTCGATAAGCTGTCCGGATAAGGATGTAAGGCTTAGTATAAAATCCAGTTTGAATGGAAACGTGCATAATGAGGATGCAAATTATGATGAGTTTTTCTGGAAACATGATTCCCAGGATATAGATGAGCAATATATTGCCGTTTCATTAACTACCAGGAAAACCGGATTCTCCCTCTGCGTAACGGCTGCACACAGCCTGTTGATTAATGATGAAATACCCGGAAGCGATATCGATGTCGATGTTGAGGACTGTATTGAGGATGGTAAGGTTTCAAAGACGTTCACTCTCGATCTTCAGGCTGGAAAAACTCTTAAACTGGAGAAATACGCTGCCTGTATGACTACGAGGGATCATGCTGAAAAAGAACTGAAATCGTTGGGCAGGAAACTTCTCTCCGAGCTTGAGGCGAAAAGTTTTCATGGCTTGGAGGACGAACACAGCCGCAGATGGCTTGAGATCTGGAACCATTCGGATTTGGTGATAAACGGGGAAACCTCTGCTCAGCAGGGTATCAGATTCAATATTTTTCAGCTGAACCAGACCTATACGGGAGCTGATGCAAGGCTTAATATTGGTCCGAAGGGGTTTACGGGAGAAAAGTACGGCGGGTCCACCTATTGGGATACCGAAGCTTACTGCCTGCCCTTTTACCTCGGAACCTCTGACCCGTCAATCGCGCGCAATCTGCTCAAGTACAGGTATAACCATCTGCCTAAGGCTATTGAGAATGCGGAAAAGCTTGGTTTTACAGGCGGTGCAGCCCTCTATCCCATGGTGACGATGAATGGTGAGGAATGTCACAATGAGTGGGAAATAACCTT
>DMKD01000338.1:0-12677 GCA_003454605.1 Spirochaeta sp.
AGTCAGCCTCAAGAAAAAATTCCCCGAACTCGATATTACAGCCTCCGACCGCGATGCTCTGGCTCTCCGTTTCACTGAAATGAATATCAAATTGAACAAGCTCGGCAAGGACGGCATTCGAACCGCTGCAGGATTGCTTCCCGGGAGTCTGAAATCGCCTGTTGAGGGGGAATCAAAGCTCTACGATCTGATAATCTCAAACATTCCTGCTAAGGCCGGTAATCCTGTAATCAGGGATTTTCTACAGAACTGCGGCATGCATCTGACTGAAAAAGGCAGGGCTGCCGTAGTCATTGTCGAACCTCTTGCCGATTTCGCCGGGGACTGCCTGAAAAAATCAGGAGCTGAGATTCTCTATAAAGAAGCCGATAAGCAGTACACTGTTTTTCATTTCAAACCGAATCGGAACGTCTCACCAATGACATTCGCTTCAATATACAAACGAAACGAAAGCCGTATTTCGGGTTTCCACGGCCTGCCTGAGTTTGATTCAATTTCATATCGAACAAAGGTTGTTCTCGAGATGCTTGAAAGCCATTCAGGCAGCGGCAGAACGCTTATCTGGAATCCCGGAATAGGTTATATTCCGAATGCCTGCAAATCAGCCGGAGAAATATTGACTGCAGGGCCTGATATGTTGCAGCTTAAGGCGTCTGACTATAATTCAACCGCTGGATGTCTTCATTTTCATCTGCCGGTGTTCAGTGCTCTTGAAGATGTTATCGAAGGCGAACTGGATTATATAATCGCTGCACCTGATTTTGTAAGCAGGGCTGCGGTTGGGGAGGAGGTTCTTGAAACATCTCTAGGGCTTCTAAGAATGAAAGGTAAAATTCTTGCTGCTGGCAAAAGTTCCGATATTGCAAGAATTGAAAAAAGCAGCAAAGGGTATACAATCAGGCATAGTATAAAATATAGAGGCTTCAGGTCTCTATTACTTGAGAAAATCGATTAGGATTTATGACCTTTATTTTTTTATAGATATACTCTATAATCAAATATTGTTATTGGATTTCATGAAGGAGATACTAAGATGAGAATTACAACAAAAGGAAGATATGGACTAAGAGCGGTTTTAAAACTTGCAGAGCAGAAAGACCGAAAGCCCTTGTCAATCAGCTCCATAGCATCTGAAGAGCAGATATCTCCGGAATTTCTCGAGCAGATTTTCTATAAAATGAAGAAATCAGGTATAATTAAATCTACCAGAGGCCCGGGCGGCGGATTCAGTCTTCTAAAAGAGCTGCATGAAATAACTCTGGCTGATATTCTTGCTGCAGTCGGCGAACCTGTGACTCTTTCTCCCTGCAGCACCGAGGGAACCAAAAAAGACTGTCCAAGAACCGATAAATGTGATGCATACTTTATATGGAAGGATGTGTCTTCACATTTAAACGACTATTTCAACAGCATGACCCTGAAAGATATGGTTGACAAGAAGCTGGAACAGAACTAAACAGTCAATAGTAGTAAGATAACTCCCTTTCAAGCGTCATTTTTTTAATTTTATGTATTGACCAGAGATTCAACTGTATTACAATTAAATATGAACTTTTTGTTAGGTGTTGAAATAGACAACAGCAGGATAGTCTGGATATATAATTCGGAACGCTCCTCAACTCGTCCTGTGCGGCTTACTACAGTCTCCGAAAACCAGCAGAAAGCTGATATTAAATTCTATATTAAATCCAAAGACAAAAAACATTTCCTCTGCTCAGAAAGTATTACAGGCCTCCCCGCCATGAGCGCCGGAGAACCTTCGATAGATATCAAACCGGGAGTTTCCGGGAAGACCTTTTACTATGAAATTTATATTAACGGTAAACTCGTTAGACGAAGTAGTCATGACCTCAGCCGCTATCTAAGATCAAAAGTCCCATTCTTTGCCGCCGGCGGATTATTAGCCGCCGCCGCAGTAATTTTGCTGATCGTACTGGTTCTGATTCCGATGTTTACCGAAAATAATCAAATTGTGGCTGAAAAAAAAGCTGAGCAGCTCAAGACTGCGGATCCTGCTGTTGTAGAACCACCCGAAACGGAGATTAAGGAGCAGAAGCCGGCAGAGCCGCTGCCGGAACCACAGCCCGCCAGGCTGGTTTTTATCGAGAGAGAGATAACCGACAGATACTCAGTTTATTTCCAGCCCGAGAGCGATAAATTGACAGCGGAAGCCGTGTCAGGCCTTAGAGTATTCATTGATAAATTACCGAAAGAGAATGATTTCGAGGAAGCTCAGTTTGAACTTGAAATCAGAGGACATTGTGCACGCTACGGCACAGAAGAGGGCCGGGCTGAACTCAGCAAAGAACGCGCTCTAAAGGTCTATAGTTTCCTCAAAACAGGCTGGGGTATAGAAGCAGACAGCTTTGTGACGGGAGCAGGGGCATCAGAACCAGTCAGCCTGAAACGTGACGAACAGCATTTAAACAGACGTGTCGATATAAATATTAAAGGCAATTTGAAAAAAATTGAAACAACTGATTAGGAGTTTATGAAATGAAAAAAAATGTCGGATTTGTATCATTCAGAATAGCCGGAACCGATGGAGTAAGCCTTGAAGTTAAAAAATGGGCTGATATTTTTGAACGGAATAATTGTACGTGTTTTTATTTCGCGGAAGAGCTTGATACACCGGCGGAACGTTCATATTACTCAAAATACGCTCATTTCAAGAACCCGGAAATTGTCGCAATCAATGAACAAATCTACGACACATCAAGACGCCCTCCCGAGATTACGGCCAAGATTCATCATTACAGAAAAAGGATTAAGGAAGAGCTGCATGAGTTTGTAAACAAGTACAAGATAGATATTCTTATCCCGCAGAATGCCCTGACCATACCTCTTAATATTTCACTTGCTCTAGCTCTTACAGAATTCATAGCTGAAACCGAAATCAAAACCATTGCTCACCACCATGACTTCTTCTGGGAGAGAAAACGTTTTTTGCGCAACTGCGTATGGGATTACTTTAATGCTGCCTATCCGCCGCACCTGCCCTCTATAGAACACGTTGTCATAAACAGCTCGGGGCAGAATCAGCTGGCACTTCGAACCGGTATTTCATCGACTCTTATCCCGAATGTTATGGATTTTGATAAACCTGCTCCGGGTAAGGATGAATATAATGCTGATATCAGAGAAGCCCTAGGTGTTACCGATGATGAGATACTGATACTGCAGCCGACAAGGGTTGTGCAGCGAAAAGGAATCGAGCATGCAATTGAACTTGTGAGCCGGCTCGGTGAGAAGGCAGTTTTCGTCATATCACATGCTTCAGGCGATGAAGGGCATGAATATGAAAGCAGGGTCAGGGAATATGCCAAGTTAATGGGTATCAGGGCGATATTTGTTTCCGACATCATTGGCGATAAACGAACAAGGCTGAACGGAAGAAAGGTTTACACCCTTCAGGATATCTATCCATATGCGGATTTTGTAACCTACCCATCGCTTATTGAGGGATTCGGCAATGCATTTCTGGAAACGATCTATTTCAAAAAGCCGATTCTTGTAAATAATTATTCAATCTATTCAACCGATATAAAACCCAAGGGCTTTGATGTGATTGAGATGGATGATTTCATAACCGATGAAACTGTTAAAGAGGTTAAAGAAATATTAATAAATCCTGAACGAAGAGAAGCTATGGTTGAAAAAAACTTCAGAATAGCTAAATGCTTTTACTCCTACACGGTGCTGGAAGAGAGGCTCTGGGATTTAATGACTACATTCTGGGGTGCTAAAAACAACTGCATAGAGAAAAAATAGGCAGCAATGAAAGAACAGAACCGAATTGAAATCGAACTTTCAAAAATATACGACAAGGAAGAGCGGTGCGGGGTTTCAGTGTGGTGGCTGATGAAGTCAGAAAACTCGGAGTCAATACTGAAATCAACGCTAGAAATATTTCGGACAATCTGAATGTTGTGATTAAAGGAATTCAGGAAGCGCAGGTGATCTCAAACGAAGTGTCAGTCTCATATAATGACATTCTCGAAGATGTTGATGTCTTTGCCGACAGTGTTTCAGAAATTACACAAGGGCTTGAAGAGCTCTCTCCGAGCTCCAAACCATTACAAATGAAGTTGAAAGTTCATCAGAAGATATCACAAAAAACTCAAGCAGCATTGCTGAATCACTTACCGGAGTTGACAGGATTTCCGATGAGATTATAAGAGGTTTTTCCAGGATATGCTGTCGTAGGACACCAGGACGGAAGCGGACATGATGAAGTACGCTGTTTCGGTTTTTTCTCGGAGATTAACGCTTATGCTCCGAAGATGAAACTGCTTGAGAGAGAACCGTCTAACCTGGATTTTGACAGAACCTATGAAATGATTAAAAAATGGGTCCAGGTACATAGCGACAGCCTGAAAGGTATCTTTGTCGCAGACAGCCTCAATCCGCTTAAATCGGTTATACAGGTCTGCGAAGAAAACAATAGAGACGACATAAAGATTTACACAACCGGAAATAATGAATACTCACTCAAAGCTGCGAAAAATGGGAAATGTCACGGAATCAGATGGGAATCAGCCGAAGCAGACGGAGCAATAGCGATTGAAACAGCAGTTAACTGGTTTAACGGCCTGGTCGTTGATCCTATCCGCTATCTGCCGGCTCAGTGGTAGATGCAAAATATAAAGTCCGGTCTGTTCACGATGAATCGGGCGGATTATTTCAGACAAAATATCTTACTTTTTTTATAAGTTTTTCTTGACAAATTAGGCCTACCATACTATATTAGTTTTATAAAAGAAGTTGTTAAAGAATATCAGGCAGATAGATTTAATCTTAACAATTCATCTGGTCTGTTTAAACCATCTGACCCTCTCTCCTCCTAAGACGAGCCATGCTCCTGTATGGTTCGTCTTTTTTTGTATGTTTACATCCGTCTGTTTTCATCATAGAATCTTGTCGGAGGCAATTGTTGAACCGGATTACAATATTTCATTACCATCTGCTGCCCGGTGGCGTTACTAACGTCATCCTCCTAGGGGCTGCGGCTTTAATCCGTCACTATCCCGATCTTCAGCTCCTGAGACTCGTATGCGGCAGAGAGGAAAACATCGATACAATCCGAAATAAAATTGAACATGAGATCGATGCCTCGGGTCTCATCGGTGATTCATTAAAATTTGAGATCTGTGTTGAACCTGAGATAAACTATGCTGAAATCCATACGCTTATCAGTTCTGAAGCAACTGTTCATCTGGCCCAAAAGCTAATCCGAAAATTCGGAGACAGTTTCTGGTGGATTCATAACTACCAGCTCGGTAAGAATCCTCTTTTTACCGCTGCTGTGACGCATATTGCGGAAACAATACCCGAACAGAAGCTTCTGCTGCAGATTCACGATTTTCCGGAATGCGCCCGTTATGACAATCTCGACAGACTTTACAGGGCCGGCGTGAAAAACCCCTATCCTGTTTCAAACAATACAGCTTTCGCTCTGATCAACGGACGTGACACCGAGGTTTTGAAATCAGCAGGTATATCGGCTGACAGAATCTTCCTTCTTAACAATCCGGTGGAGCATGAAGGGACTTGCAGCTCCGCAGTATCCGCTGAAAAGGCCGCAGAACTGAAAACAAGATTCTTTAACTACTATAGAAACAGCTTCCCGGCAGTGAATCCGGAGGCTAAGCTGGTTTTTTACCCTGTACGCACTATCCGCAGAAAAAATGCGCTTGAAGCAGGTTTGCTTGCAGCAGTTTCAGAGCAGCCGGTAAATCTTGTACTCAGCCTTCCGGGAGTATCAGACCAGGAACAACGGTATTCCGATCTCTGCGAACAATGCTTTCATGAAGGTCTTATTCCCGGGATATGGGGCTCCGGTGTTGACAATAATCCGGCAGTACCTCCATACCCTGAGATGCTGCAGCTTTGCGACTTGATTCTGTCTTCATCGGTTCAGGAAGGATTCGGCTATCTCTTCATAAATTCTGTACAGCTGGGAGTTCCACTTGTAGCAAGAAATCTCGACATCCTTGATGGAATAAGAGGGATCTTCCCTACAGCTCATACTTCTTTCTATAACAGCTTCTCTATTCCCTACTCAAAGGCCGGGGCTGAAGAACTAAAAAAAAGATATCGAATAAAGCTTGATAATCTGGCATCCTACATCTCTGAATCGGCTCTTGATGATATAAGAGCCAAGATCAATAACTTCGGAGCTGAAGGTATTATTGATTTTTCATACATTCCTGTTGAGCAGCAAGCGGATATCCTCAAAAATGTAAATGAATCGACTGATCTCGGAAGTGAAATTCATAAACTCAATGAAACACTGATGAAAACTATATACCGTCAGCTTAATAATGGAAGATATGAATCTGATATCAGCACCGATGATTTCAGTCTGAAATCACATTCCAATACCCTTGAAGGAATAATCTCCAGCCTTTACAGTGGAGACGGTTCAAGCGTTATAAGAAAGAACACAATCCAGCAGAAGCTTCTAGACAGTTTTGCTGAACCCCAGTATATGAGGCTGTTATATGATTATTAAAAAACTTATTTTCTGTATATTGCTGACTGCCGCAACAATTCCTGTATTATCAGCAGAAGAATCGGCAGAAAACGATAGGTTCGCTGAAAATCTTGAAGTCAGTCTGGCCATTATCGGCCCGGCCGATGCGCTCTACTCATGGTGGGGGCATGTGGCGATTATTATTGAGAACACGGAAAACGGTGCAGCCCGCTATTATGATTACGGGAATTTCTCCTTTGACCAGGATTCATTCGTCCAGAATTTTGTTATGGGAAGACTGTATTTTCTCAAGATGGCATCCAATCCGGACAGACAGTTAAAATACAATGCCTATCTGAACCGCGATGTTACGGTGTATCAACTTAACGTCAGTCCTGAAGATAAGCTTGCACTTCTTCAATTCCTCGAGAATGATATCCTTCCTGAAAACAGAATATATCTCTATGACCATTTTTATGATAACTGCGCTACACGAATAAGAGATCTGATGGACATAATCACAGGTGATGAGTTCAGCAGGACCTATAAAATAGTCTCCGATAAGACCCTACGGATGCAGCTGAGGCGTTTTACCTATAGCCGTCCATTTATGGACTGGCTTCTTAACTTTGCGATGAAGGGCTCGATAGACCAGCCCGCCACTGAATATGACGGGATGTTCCTGCCGCTCGAACTTGAACGTGGGGTGTCATCGATGATGATAACCGATAAATCAGGTGAGAGAATCCCATTCGTGAAAGACATTGAAGTCATAAACCGGGCTGAAGGCAGGACCGTAACAGCAGACTATCCACCGCCACGATGGCCCTTCGGGCTGGCAGTCGGTATTGTCCTAGGCGCAGCAGCATGGTTTCTCAAACGAAAAGGTCTGGCAGTCTACAGTATGCTGCTGTCATTCATTCTTGCAGTCCCCGGAACCCTGCTGTTCTTCATGGCTTGTTTTACCGATCACAGTTTCACATACTGGAACACAAACCTCTTATTCGTTAATCCATTTCTTTTTATTACATTTGCCTTTTCTATCAGGCTTCTGATAAATAAAGAAATACCTCTGCGTACAGTACAGCTTTGCTGGACTATAACCGGTGCCGGAGTAGTTCTGTCGATAATTCTGAAATTAATTCCTTTCTTCAGACAGGCAAACTGGGAAACCATAATCATAGTTCTGCTGCCGTCAGTTGTGATGAGCAGCCTCATACCACGGTTACGAAAACATATCAAACAGCAGAAAAATGTAATTACATAATCTCAAAAACCTTATCAGCTAGTGGCCGGAACACGCATCGCCCTTGTCTTTTTTACCTGAACCCTCTATAATGAGTCTTAACAAAAACACTTATAATTAATGGAAGGGACACAAATGGCTAATAAGAAAATGGTTACCATCGATGGTAATACCGCGGCCGCTCATGTTGCATATGCATTCAGTGAAGTAGCAGCGATTTATCCGATCACCCCCTCTTCTCCCATGGGAGAATATTCTGATTCCTGGGCTTCTACAGGAAGAACAAACATCTTCGACAATACCGTTGATGTTATGGAGATGCAATCCGAAGCTGGAGCTGCAGGAGCAGTCCACGGCGCATTAAGCGGCGGTGCACTCACAACAACCTTTACTGCATCACAGGGACTTCTCCTGATGATTCCTAACATGCATAAAATTGCCGGTGAAATGCTCCCGACAGTATTTCATGTTTCAGCACGTTCGCTTGCTGCACAGTCACTGTCAATCTTCGGAGATCACTCCGACGTTATGTCCACCAGAAATACCGGATTTGCAATTACAGCAGCATCCAGTATTCAGGAAACAATGGATATGGCCCTTGTTGCACACCTTGCAACTCTGAAGGCTGATATTCCGTTCCTGAGTTTCTTTGACGGTTTCAGAACCTCACACGAGGTCATGAAGGTTGAAGAAATCTCTTACGATGACATCGCATCACTTGTTGAACCCGAATACATCGAAAAATTCAGAAACAGGGCAATGAGACCTGAAGCACCAATTGTTAAGGTAGCAGCTCAGAACCCGGATGTTTTCTTCCAGGGCAGAGAGACATCCAACACCTACTATGACAAGGTTCCCGGAATTGTTCAGGAATACATGGATAAGGTTGCAAAGGTTATCGGGCGCCAGTATCACTTGTTCGACTATGTAGGAGCTCCTGACGCTGAAAAAATCATTATTGCAATGGGAAGCGGTTGTGACACAATCGACCTTTCAGTGAACAAAATGGTTGCTGACGGAGAAAAAGTAGGATTAATCAAGGTTAGACTTTACAGACCGTTCTCTGCTGAAGCATTCATTGATGCAATACCTTCAACCGTTAAAAAAATTGCTGTCCTTGACAGAACAAAAGAACCCGGCTCGCTTGGTGAACCTCTTTACCTGGATGTTGCAACAGTTCTCTCTGAAAAAGACATAAAGGTTGTCGGCGGACGCTATGGTCTTTCATCAAAAGAGTTTACCCCCTCACATGTAAAAGCTGTTTTTGATCACCTTGACGGCGCAGCTTTCAATGGATTCACAGTTGGAATTACAGATGATGTAAGCAACAAATCAATAGATGTTAAAGAGTTCCTGAATGTAACACCAAAAGATGTTGTTGCATGTATGTTTTGGGGTCTCGGTTCAGATGGAACAGTCGGAGCTAACAAGAACTCTATCAAAATCATCGGTGACAACGCTGAGATGAATGCACAGGGTTACTTTGAATATGATTCAAAGAAATCAGGCGGTGTAACAATCTCTCACCTCAGATTCGGGAAAAGTTCGGTTAACATGCCATGGCTCGTTAACAGCGCGGACTTCGTTGCCTGTCACAACCCTGCCTACATCGGCAGATACGATATGCTCGGACCTTTAAAAGAAGGTGGAATCTTTCTGCTTAACTCAGAAATCCCGACCTCTGAGGTATTTGAACACCTCACAGCCGCTGAACAGCAGCTTATAATCGACAGAAAAATCAAGTTCTATAATATGGATGCACTCAAAATTGCTGAAAATGTTGGTCTGGGTTCAAGAATCAACACAGTAATGCAGGCAGCTTTCTTCAAACTCTCGGGTGTTCTGCCCGAGACTGAAGCAATTGAGCTCATGAAGGGTGCAATCAAGAAATCCTTCATCAAGAAGGGTGAAGATATTGTCAAGATGAACTGGGAAGCCGTTGATCAGGCATCAGCAGCCATCGAACAGGTAGCTATCCCTGCAGCAGTAGGTAAAGCCTATGTTCCGCCAAAACTTGTTGCTGACGATGCTGATGATTTTACTAAGAACATCATCGAAAAAGTCATGCATATGAAGGGCAATGACATTCCTGTTTCACAGATGTCATACGACGGTACGCTGCCTACTGGAACGGCAAAACTTGAAAAACGCGGTGTTGCACCACGTGTTCCTAACTGGATCAATGATAATTGTATTCAGTGTAATCAGTGTGTTCAGTCATGTCCCCATGCAGCTATCAGAACCAAAATGATTGAAGGCGACAAAATGACAGGTGCACCCGAAACCTTCGACGCAGTTGATTATAAAGCAGCAAAGGGTAAAGACCTTAAATACAAGATTCAGGTATTTGTTGAAGACTGTCAGGGATGCGGCGTTTGTATTGAAACCTGTCCCGCAAAGACTAAAGCACTCGAATGGAGTACTCTAGAAAAAGAAAGGGCAGCCGGTGAAAACGCAAACGAAGAATTCTTTGAAACACTTCCGTACGGCGCAATCGACGGTTCTTCAGAAACCAATGTAAAGGGCATGCAGTTCAGACAGCCTCTGTTCGAGTTCTCAGGAGCTTGTGCCGGTTGTGGTGAAACTCCTTACATTAAACTCGTCACTCAGATTTGCGGCGACAGAATGGTTGTAGCAAATGCTACAGGCTGCTCTTCAATCTACGGCGGAACCTTTCCGACCATCCCTTATACCAAGAATGAACTCGGACGAGGTCCTTCCTGGGGCAACTCACTCTTCGAGGACAATGCCGAATACGGTTTCGGTATGAGACTTGCTGTTGACTCCAACAGAAGCCTGCTTAAAATAAAGGTTGAAAAAGCACTTGAGCTCGGACTCAAAGGAGACCTCGCTGACGCTATCAAGGCTCAGATGGATATGTGGAAAGCAAATGATGCTGCAGCTATTGCCGGCCAGAGCAAGATATCAGGACTGATCAGCGCTGAAGCAGCAAAGGCATCAGGAGAACTGAAATCAGTTCTTACCAAGATTGCGGAACTTAAAGACTACTTCGTAGATAAATCAGTATGGATCTTCGGCGGTGACGGATGGGCATATGACATCGGTTACAGCGGAGTTGACCACGTAGTTGCAATGGGCAAAAACGTTAACATTCTCGTTGTTGATACTGAGGTTTATTCAAATACCGGAGGCCAGGCATCAAAGGCAACTCCCATCGCTGCAGTTGCCAAGTTCGCCAATGCCGGTATGAAGCTCACCAAAAAGAACCTTGGGTTCATGTGTATGAGCTACGGCTATGTTTACGTTGCATCAATCGCGTTAGGCTCAAACAGGGCTCAGGCGCAGAAGGCTCTCATGGAAGCGGAAGCTTACGACGGACCTTCAATAGTAATCGCATATGCACCATGTATTAACCACGGAATTGATATGTCAAAATCTCAGCTTGAAGAAAAACGCGCAGTTGACTCAGGTTACTGGCCTCTCTACCGTTTTAATCCTGCTGCTGAAGAAGGTAAAAAATTCACTTGGGAAACTAAAGAACCTTCTCTTGACTATCAGGATTTTATCAGGAACGAAAGACGTTATACAGCACTTCAGACAACTAACCCTGAGCATGCTGAAGAACTCTTTGCCGCAGCTGAAGCTGATGCCAAGAAGAGAATGGAATTCTTCAAGAAGATTGGAGAAATAATGTAATTGAAGCATAGCTTCAATTACATTCAGGAGTTTTGCCTCACGGCAAAACATCCATTGCATGACTTCCTATTGGGAATAAGCAAAACAGGAGTAATCCTGATACAAGCCGCGCATCTTAGGGTGTGCGGCTTTTTTTTGTTCATAAATAATCTTGTTCCAGGATCTGCTGACACCGGCTGGATCCATTTTAAACAAAGAATTTATAAAGCAGATTGATGAAAAGATTAGTGAGGTTTATTTCATTACTTTTCTTATTATTTTCGCGTATCCGGCCGGATCGCTGTCTATCATCTCATTATCTATCGCCCTTACACCGGAAATAACAACACCGTCCCTGGTGAAAGCGAAAAAGAGACGCAGTCCATTGCTCAAGACCTCGGTCTTATCAAGTTGATTTCGTGAGGCGATCTCTTCCAAAAGATCATCATGACCCACTGAATCATAGATGGAATACTCCGCTGCATTTCCATCAAGCTTCCCTTCCGCAAACCAGAATTTCATACCTTTAATACAAAATATATTTATTCAGCCGGCAGCGTTTTTCCTGACTTTAACAATGCCTCAAAGGCTTCGGCCGGCAGCGGTTTTGAATAATAATAACCCTGCATCCGTTCACAGTTTAGTGATTTTACTATCTCAGCCTGCTCATTGCAGCTTATACCTTCAGTGATTATTTTCTTACCACGTGTTCTAACAAGCGAAATCATTGCAGACAGGAATTCTTTATCAGCTTCGTTGGTATGAATATCATCGATAAAGATTTTATCGATTTTAAGTACGTCAGCAGGAATGGACTTAAGGTATTCGAGTGATGATTGCCCGGTTCCGAAGTCGTCAATATATATCTCTACACCTAAATCCCTTAAGAGCTCAATTCGTTCGATAAATTTCTCAGGGTTTTTAATCCCTTCTGATTCGGTGATTTCAAGTTTCAAATGGCGCGCATCAAGATTATCAGCATTCGTTAAAGCATTCTTAACAATTTCAACGAGCTCAGAGTTTCCGAACTCACGAGCGCAGAGGTTAAGCGAAACATAGATATCATAGGATTTAACCCATTCAGACAGCTGCTGGGCTGTCGAAAAAATAACCCATTTGCCAATTTCTTCAATCAAACCTGTATCTTCTGCGAGTGGAATAAAATCAATCGGTGAAACAAGCCCTCTTTTCTCATGGTTCCATCTTATCAAGGCCTCCGCTCCAAGGATCTTTCCCCTGCTGTCAACGATTGGCTGATAGTGAAGTTCAAACTCATGGTTCTGAAAGGCGGCTGTCAGCTCAGCCTCCATATTAAGACGC
>DMKD01000338.1:12685-15634 GCA_003454605.1 Spirochaeta sp.
CAGAAACAGCTTCATCAGCAGCCGATACAACCTTCTTCATTAATTCCGCTTTATTATCACCGTCATCGGGAAAAATCGAGATCCCTATTCCGGCTTTTAGTTTTATTGAATATTTCTGATGCTGATACGGATGGATGATACTGTTATGCAGCTTCTCAGCTCCCCTCGCCGCATCAATTCTTGCCGAGCTTCCGGTGAGAAAGACAACCAGCTCGCTGCCTACATAGGAGAAAGTGAAATCACTGTCGCGTACACATTCTTTGACCCTGAGCCCGGTGTTCTCAAGAAGGATATTGCCTATCTCATGTCCGAACTTTTTACTAACTTCCTTATGATTAATGATGTCTATATAAATCAGAGCCCTGAGATTTTCAGTCCTGGATCGTTTAGCTTTCTCCAGCTCCATTTCCAGAATTATATCAAGAGATTTCTGATTGAACAGACCTGTTAAGGGGTCTCTGTATTCGTAATTGATCAGTTTGGATTCTATCTTGCCTAATTTTGTAATATCGTGAGTGAAGACCAACACGTGTGTTACTTCACCATCGTCTTCGCGGTAGGGATAATAGGAAACATGAAGATACCGGTTCTCAAGACCGAATTTAAAGGTATCAATATAGTGAATCTCTTCGCCTGAGAAGCAGCGGTCAATATAGCGTTTGAGAGTCTTATTAAAGACCTCTTCCCCCCATACATATGAAACAGACTGGTTTAAAATTTCGTCATGTGGTTTCTGAATCATTCGTTCATAGGCTGAGTTCACAACCTCATAGATGTAGTCCCGATTAATCAGGGTTATAAAATCCTGAGAGGTATCAACTATGTATCTGTATTTATCGGCCATACTATATTCCAATTATCATGCTAAAGTTCGTATATTTCAAGCGTATTTTTCTGTGAAGAAATATTGAAGCACAAGTTGATATAAAATCAAGCGGTACGCCTAATAGAATCATCTTTTAACAATATTAAACCTCCTGGTTTGTTGTTCGAAGAGCGGAGCCGTTTAATAATGAATCAGTAACTCTATGAGGTTTATATAATGTCGGTTAATGATTCTATGGCAGTAAATTTAAAGAAATTCCGTGAAGAACGAGGACTCACCCAGGAAAAGCTGTCGGAGATAGCCGGCTGCTCTAAAAATCATTTAAGTGCTCTTGAACGCGGAGTAAAATTCCCAAGTGCATCTCTCATTGATAAGCTCAGTCAAACATTAAAAATTAAACCCTACGAACTTCTTCTTGATACTTCGGACAATGAAGAAATCAGGAAACAGAAAGACTTCGTTGAATACGTCATGGATTCAGTTGATAAAAAAAAGCTCTTGAATCTCAACGCCGGTAATATAGATTAAGGGCAGCTCGAATTATCCGGAATCGGGCTTATTAGATTTCTTTCTCTTTCCATGGACCGACTCTTGTGCAGCCTTATTACAAAGCGTGATATAAGCATTATTTTGAGAGTATAAGCCGTATCACCAGCGCCATTTATACCGCCCCGTGCGACCATTGCAGGCGCAAGAAATATTGCAAGTGCAGCATAGATCTTGAGCGGTATTATCGAATCCTTGAAAATTTCTTCGGATGTTGTAAACAGCATAAGCAGAGGATCAGCAAGAGTAAAATAAAGGATACAGATTGCAGCCATCAAAACGCCGCAGTAAAAAGTCCCCACCCATATCATGCGCTCGGCACTGTCGGGATCTTTTGCTCCCAGATGCTGCCCCGTCAGGCTTGCGGTAGTCTGAGCAAACCCGAACCCGGGCATGAATGAAAGTGATGCGAGCCTCATGATTATATGAAAAGATGCGATTGCATTACTGCCTAGAGGTTGGTAATTTCATGTATCGTTCAAATGTATGGTATTTTTACATGATTGTAAAGTCAGCGAAAATTTATCATAATCAAGCATGTCTATCTTATATCCGCCACTGCCGGACTACCCTGTAAAAACCTCATTCAGTTCGATTGAGCCGCAGCTGAAAAAGCGTGAACTGCTCGCCCTCGAAGCGCCGACCGGTTCAGGAAAGACAACGCTGCTGCCTCTGCTGATTCATACAAAAGGATTATCCTCCAAAAAGATACTGCTCACCCAACCAAGACGCCTTGCTGCAAAATCGGTTACACAGCGGATGGCACAACTCACATCGACCAAAGCAGGCGATCTGGTGGGGTACAGGCTCAGGGGAGAATCACGCGTTTCATCTGAAACACGAATTGAGGTTGTAACTGAGGGTTATGCCCTGGCGATGCTGCAGGCCGACCCCTTTATGTCCGGATACGACTGGGTGATAATAGACGAGTTTCATGAACGGCATATCGAAGGTGATCTGCTGCTTGCTTTTTTGCGGGATCTGCGTAGTTCAGTGGGTCCTGATGATTCACCGGGTCTGGTGCTAATGACGGCAACCTGGCAAGGCCAGCCCCGCGAGGCACTTACCGATTTCAGCTTCAACAGTATCGAAGGCCGGTTGTTTCCGGTGCATCGCTCCTTCAGCAAAGAGCCGTCACAGCCGGAACAGAATCTTCAGGCCAGGCTGGAGCTGGCCGTTATTCAGGCAGTCAGTGAGACATCGGGAAAGGTTTTAGTCTTTCTACCCGGCCGCCGGGAGATAGAGGACGCATATCGTCATTTTTCCGCCCGGAACAGTGACTATGAACTGTCTCGCCTCTATGGCGGAATGGAACTGAGTGAACAGCAGAAGGTCCTCAATTACGACGGCCCCCGGCGGCAGATTATCCTCTCTACGGCAATTGCAGAAACCAGTCTCACTATCGAAGGTGTTACTGCGGTAGTTGATTCAGGGCTTGAACGCCTTCCGCTCTACCAGCCCAACCTGGGCTTAACCAGACTTGTCACCCGCCGCGTCAGCAGGGCCACAGCGGTGCAACGTGCAGGAAGAGCCGGCCGTCTCGGTCAAGGCAGCTGCTTCAGTCTCTGGACTGAGGC
>DMKD01000075.1:0-1730 GCA_003454605.1 Spirochaeta sp.
TGAAACCCCCGTCGCGACTGATTATACCTATGCATCGGCTTTAACTTTTGTTTTTGCCATGCCCTACATTCTCACGATGAACCTCACCCTGCATACATACACAAGCGGTGACTGGCGGTGGTTCTGGGCATGCGTTCTAATCAATGTTGGTTATCTTTTATTCACCAGTCTGATGTTTTTAAAATACGCAGGCAAACGTGCATTCAAACATAAATCAAAGCTATGGTATCCTGAAGAGGCTGAATGAATAAGAAGAGAATAGTACTCGCCGTTTTTATCATCGCGGCAATTGTGTTTGCGTCATGTACAGCCGGACCGAATGTGATGGAACAGTCTGAAAAGGTTGATGAACCTGCAGGCTTCTTTCTGGGAATCTGGCATGGATTGATCTCGCTGTTTACATTTATTATTTCGCTGTTCACCGACAAAGTCAATGTTTATGAGGTTTACAATAACGGCGGGTGGTATAATTTCGGTTTTATAATTGGAATTTCCATCTTCTACGGAGGCGGTTCAAAGGGCACCAGCAGGAGAAGAAGAAGAGATTAAACAGGCTGTATTTCATCATAAATGAGATTGAAAAAGTCTGATATCAGGTATTTTTTCGAAATGCTTTTTATTTGAAGTAAATACCTCTATATTGTGATGCATCGCAGTTGCCGCAATTAAAACATCTTCATAAAATCCCAGTTCAGATACTTCAGCAGCGCTTCCTCTATTACATCTGCGTAGCGGCCTCGGACCATGGCTACATGATGCTCGAAACCTTCCATGCATATATGATTCATTACATTGTTCAAACCCGGCACATGACAGACAGCAATTCCTCCGTCCATTTCATAGGGATCATCAGTAAACTCACCCTCACCGACGTATGCCTTTATGCTGCCCCGGGCGTCATCCGTTGAGAGTCTGAAATATGTCATATCTCCAACAGCTACCTTGCCCTTGATTGCGCCGAAGCATTTCTCACGGCCTACCGTGTTTCCAATGATATCGAGCTGCCCGATTTCAATCGGCGCGCCCATGAAACTTGCAGGATAATTACTGCAGTGAGTACATACACATTTTTCAGAGCTGTAATCGAAGTTGTTGTTCCAGTCTAGAAATCCCGGTGCATTGCCTGAAGCGAGACGTAGTATCAGCATCGAAAGCGCCCCTGCAACGTCCATCTCACAGGCCGACGGTTTGCCGTTTTCTCCCATCATACTCATTGACAGACAGGCAGCACAGCCGTAATTGTACTGGATACTGTCCCAACACTGAACGGCTGTAGCATCAAGTTCATTGTCGGTAACAAAATTATCTATTACAACAGACAGCTTTGCCTGCAGTTCGATTTGCGCATTATTAATGCCGTCCGCAATTTTTCCGTAACCGTGAATTGAATCAAGTTTAGCCCTTACCGAGCTGTCTGCCGGATCAAGCTTTTCAGCAGCCGCAATTATTTCAGACATATCGACAGGCACAACGGTTACGCCAGAGCCCTGCAGCAGCTTCTCACTGAAGCGGACCGTCTGGAAAGCAGCCGGTCTTGTGCCGATTGCCCCTATTCGTGCGTTCTTCACACCTGAAACAACCCGGCAGACAGCTGCAAATCTATCAAGATCCGACTCGAACTCATTGGAGCCTATATCGCAGGTATGAACACTTGTGTTTGTAAACGGAATATTATACTGATAGAGATTGTTGCATACCGATATCTTGCCGCAGAATGCGTCACGGCGGTG
>DMKD01000075.1:1777-3846 GCA_003454605.1 Spirochaeta sp.
GCCGCCTTTATAGTATTTACAACTCCGATTTCATCACCGAAATTAGGAAGAATAACAAGGATGCCGTCAATACTGTCGCGTTCCGCCCTAAACAGTGCTGCGCATTTCTTTGCATCCTCCCGGCTTTCAACCACCCCGGTCGGAGTTTCAGAGGTATCAAGTATTATAGATTCATATCCCTTACGCTCCAGCAAAGCGGCAATTTCTTGTCGGCCCTTGGATGCCAATGCCGGATTGAAAAACCCTCTTGTACCGACAATTACTCCGAATGCGATTTTTCCATCTTTCATGACCTGTCCTCTCCGTTTAACATACTCCATATTGCCACGCCACTATTCGTATGTCAACGTTTTTATCCACATATATTTTCGTTTACTTCCGTTTTGAATTGACCAGTATCGATTGCAATGCTAAAATCTTTATAAAACGGAAACGCGGGATTAATAATGGAGTATGCATGAATAGCAGTGATAACGGTAAATACATCCTTGCAATTGATCAGGGCACAAGCGGCTCCAAGGCGATAATATTCAACAACAGCGGCGAAATCTGCTTTGAAGGCCGTGCACCGCTTAAAAGTTTTTACCCCTCGGAAGGGCGTGTTGAACAGGATCCTGATGAAATATACCGGACTGTACTGTCTGCAGTCCGCGGTGCCGCAGAAGCCTTTACCGCAGCAGGCAATAACCCGAAAGATATTGCCTGCTGCGGGATTTCAAACCAGCGCGAAACCTTTGTACTTTGGGATAAAGCAGGCTGCCCCCTTGCCCCTGCAGTTGTATGGCAGTGCAAACGCTCAATTCCGGTCTGCAGACGGCTGCTTGATGAGGGATATGAGAAACTGATTAGGGAACATACCGGCCTTTTCATCGATCCATACTTTTCAGCCACTAAGGTCGTGCAGCTCTGCGAAGAAAACCCTGAAATCCGCCGGGCTGTTGATTCGGGTGAAGCATACTTCGGCACTGTAGACAGCTGGCTGTTGTTCAGACTGACTGGCGGCGTTCATAAAATCGACTATACTAACGCATCACGCACGATGCTTTTCAATCTTAAAGATCTCAGCTGGGATAATGAGCTTATAGAGCTGTTCGGACTCTCCGGCCTCAAACTGCCTGAGGCAGTTCCTTCCGGGGCAGACTTCGGATGTTCAGATTTTGACGGTATCTTCGCCCGCCCGCTGCAGATAACCGCAATGATTGGCGACTCTCATGCAGCTGCCTTCGGCGAAGGCTGTTTTGAGAAGGGGGCTGCTAAGGCGACCATGGGTACAGGTTCATCCATCCTGCTGAATACCGGTGAACTTGTCGAACCGGCTGATACAACAATGGTGTCCACAATATGCTGGAGCACCGAAGAACAGGTTTCATATGCGCTTGAAGGTATAATAGTCAGCTGCGGATCCACCCTCACCTGGCTGCGTGATCAGCTTGGACTTTTCAACACTAGTGCCGAGGCGTCGGAAATAGCAATGCAGACCGGCAGTTCAGGAACGGTAATCCTGATTCCGGCCTTCAGCGGCCTCGGCGCACCCTGGTGGAAGATGTCCGAACAGGCTTCTATCCGCGGTCTGAGCTTTGAATCTGATAAAAACCATGTAATCAGAGCCGGCTTTGAGTCAATCGTTTTTCAGATTACCGATGTGCTGCACGCTATGGAGAAGGATGCAAACAGAGCGCTGAAATCAATTCGAATCGACGGCGGCGTATCGGAGAGCAGCTTCGTGATGAGCTCAATCGCAGAACTGAACAAGGCTGAAATACGAAGATGCCGCCTGCGCGAGGCTTCGGCATTGGGTGCGGCATTGATGGCGGGTCTCAAAGGCGGAGTCTACGAATCAATTGAGCAACTCAAAAAACTGAAATATGATGATGAGATTATCACCGAGACTGAAGACAACCAGGAACTGCAAAACAAGTATGAGCAGTGGGTTGAAACCATGAGAGGACTTTAACATGCTGGCTGAGCAGCGCCGTGAAAAAATTATTGAACTGATTAGAGAAAACGGCAGCGCAAGGGTTTCCTACCTGAGCAAAGTCTTCAATATCAGCGAACCGACGATAAGACAG
>DMKD01000384.1 GCA_003454605.1 Spirochaeta sp.
GACGTTGTTACGCTTGAAGACGGGCAAATTGAACCACCGCCCAAAATGGGCATATTTAAAGATAATAATTACTTGTCGGGTATGGGGAAGGTTGATGACAGATTCATAATTATTCTTGATATTGATAGAATCTTATCAGATGAAGAATTAGATGTTATAAAACATACTGAGGAATAAAGTTAAAGAAGAAACAAATGTAGAAGTGAAATATTTGTAATATCTGTTTGGAAGCATGTATGATACCAGAAGATGTGAAAGAACAGATACATCGTATGAATCTATTTGTAATGATATTTTTTTGGTTTGAATTTGAATAATTAAGCAAATATATGTATGTTATATAGCAAATACATTATATATATTTGAGGTCTTTATGTCACGAATCAAAAATTACCCAATTTCTTTCTTTTCACTAATCCTCGGATTGGCGGGATTTACCCTTGCAACACAAAAAATGGAAGAAGTAATGGGTTTTCCATATAANNTGAATATGAGCGATCAACACCGGATTATTCTGTCATGTCTTGGTCCGCCATATGAACGGATATATTACGTACAGTAAAAAAACATGAACTGTGAGGATGAATTAAATCGAAAAATCAGTTTTTTCGATCCGGAATGTGGGATATAAGGTCGGCAACTATCTTTCTGGAGGTGTTGTTGTCCTTTTTATTCTTGTTCTAATACTTTTTTTTATCAAATTTATAAGATTTAAGTCTGAGGTTAAAGCTGAATTTAATAATCCAGGTAAGATGAGTTTTTTTCCTACTATTTCAATAAGTCTTATCCTTTTAAGCAATATTTTCCTGGAGATTAACAAACAAATTTCATTATATTTATGGATAATTGGTACTGTTGTACATCTTGTCTTCACTTTGATCATTCTTACAAGATGGTTTCACCATGATGTATTTAAAATTCAGCATATGAGTCCTGCCTGGTTTATTCCTATAGTCGGAAATATGCTGGTACCAATTGGCGGAACGGCACACGGCTTTATAGAATTGTCATGGTTTTTCTTTTCTATAGGAATAGTCTTCTGGATCCTGCTGTTATCTGTTTTTCTGAACAGAATAGTGTTTCACAATCCTCTTCCGGAGAAACTGCTGCCCACCTTCTTTATAATTATTGCACCGCCGGCTATCGGCTTTATTTCACTTATAAAACTAACAGGATCTTTCAGCCCCTTCGGGAAGATACTGTACTATATCAGCATATTCTTTTTTGTTTTGCTTGTGTTTCAGGTTAACTATTTCAGAAAAATTAAATTCTACATGTCATGGTGGGCCTACACATTTCCAATTTCAGCTGTGATTATATCATCTGTTTTGATGTATCACATGTCAGAATCCGCATTTCTCTTTTACTTCATCTGGGTACTGTGGATAATACTTGGTGCCCTAAATACTGCTTTTTTAATTGTCACTATCAAAAAGATTATCAATAAACAAATATGTGTTCCTGAGAACGACTGAAAAAACTCTCCCGAAGATATCGCATCATCGGGAGGCAATGCTATCGCGAATATAGAAATATAAGCGTGAGTACCACCTTAACTGGTAGTCGTTCATTTCTCGTTTAAATACCGGTTATAATAATAATCAAAACTGTCTATCAAAGCCTCCCATGAAGCTTCTACAATATTCTCTGAAACGCCTACGGTGTCCCAAGTGTGCTCATGATCCGATGAGGTAATAAAAACTCTTACCTTCGCGGCAGATGCCTTTTCAGGGTTCAATACGCGCACCTTATAGTCAACAAGCGATATCTTGCTGATGAAGGGATGGAATGGCAGCAGAGCGTCCCTGAGGGCTTTATCAAGCGTTCCGACAGGACCTATGTCGTTACCGGCTCCCATTACCCGTTTACCATCCACTTCAAGGAAAACCCGTCCGATTGTTTTAGATTCGAATCCGCCTGTCTTGAAAGATTCAAGGTGGTAGTTGTTAAGTTCGGTAATCTGTTTGTAGAGTCCGAGTTCCTTCAGTACGAGGAGCTCGAATGAAGCCTCAGCAGCTTCGTATTCGTATCCAGCATTCTCCTTGTTTTTAAGCTCTCCAATAATAGCCTTAACCTCGGGTGATTTTTTATCATATTTACCGTATTTATCAAGCTTTTTGACTATCGTTGACTTACCCGCAAGCTCGGATATTAGGATGCGTCTTTCGTTTCCGATTGCACTGCCTGGCAGATGCTCCATAAGCTCAGCCGCCTTGATTATTACATCTGCATGCTGGCCGGCTTTATGACTGAATGCAGCTTCTCCAACATAGGGCGCGCGCTTATTCGGGATGATATTGGCTTTTTCTGAAACGAATCTCGAAAGCGGTGTAAGCTCGTTCAGCTTAGGGGCAATATTCACCTCATATTCAGTTTTAAATGCGATATTAGGTGCAATTGAGCAGAGATTAGCATTTCCGCATCGTTCACCCCAGCCGTTGATGGTGCCCTGAATATGCACCGCTCCTCTGTCGATGCTGCAGATTGAGTTTGCTACGGCTGTGCCGCAGTCGTCATGAAAGTGTACACCGATAGCTGCAAGTTCATTCTGAGGGAGGCCTCCGATGATATCCATCACTTCTCCGGGAAGAGTCCCGCCGTTTGTGTCGCAGAGTATCAGTGCATCAGCGCCGGCGGCTGTACCGGCACGCAGGATATCGAGAACGAATTCAGGATCAGATTTATATCCGTCGAAAAAATGTTCAAGATCTAGAAAAACTTCATCTGTATGTTTTTTGCAGAATTCAATCGATTTAACTATCATTCTCAAATTTTCTTCTATAGTCGTGTGTATAACCTTTTCGACATGGGCCTTCGATGATTTTCCGACTATAGTTATTGCAGGCATCTCGGTTTTGACCATAGCGTTCAAAGCAGGATCGGTTTCAGCCTTTCCGCCCGGTGCCATGGTGGACCCGAAGGCTGCTACCTTGGCATGAGAGAGGTTTTCTTTTTTTATAGCCTCGAAGAAGGCGGCTTCCTTTTCATTCGAGTATGGAAAGCCACCCTCGATGTAGTCAAAGCCGATGTCATCAAGGGCTTTGGCTATCTGGATTTTATCAGTCAGAGTAAAACTTACTTCAATCCCCTGCATGCCGTCACGCAGGGTCGTGTCATATAGATCTACTTTCATTTCATCCTCCGGCATTCTCAACTGAGAGTTTAAATCTATTTAATGCACCGATGTAGGCCCGGGCACTTGCTTTAAGGATGTCGGTAGATGAACCCTTGCCGTTATATTGTTTACCGTCGATC
>DMKD01000423.1 GCA_003454605.1 Spirochaeta sp.
ATTGGAGCGCTGAAGCCCGTCATACGGTAGAATCTTTAGAAGATCTGGGGCTTGAGACATCATGGAGTAATCATGGGGTTCGCTGTGAACGTTTTGGGCAGAGAGGCACAATGCCGGTAAGGGGCTGGTATCCCTTTGCTGCTGTTGAAGACAAGGAGGCTGGTGTATTCTGGGGTGTCCAGATAGAAGCACAGGCTTCATGGCAGATTGAGGCTTCCCGTCGTGATGATTTTATTAATCTCTCAGGAGGTTTGGCTGATAGAGAGTTCGGTCATTGGCTAAAGATATTGAGTCCGGGTGACAGCTTGAAAAGCCCCGAGGCTTATCTTACAACCGTTAAGAGTGGTTTTGATGATCTTTGCAGCAGACTGTTGGAGCAGCAGCTGATAAGCTCAGAAAACATGCCGGGTTCTGAAAAGGGAGCTCCTGTTGTTTTCAATGAATGGTGTACTTCCTGGGGACAGCCGGAAGCAGGACAGATAAGCAGATACTTACCAATTTTGAAACAGATTGGAATAAAGTATTATGTCATTGATGCCGGATGGTATGATGAAGGTTGTGGAAGTTGGGAAACTGCTCATGGAGACTGGAATGTGTCCACAGAACTTTTTCCGCAGGGATTAAAAAAGACCTGTGATGAAATAAGATCCTATGGAATTGTTCCGGGCTTATGGTTCGAGTTTGAAACTGCCGGAATTGATTCCAGGATTATCAATAAACATGAATGGCTGTTACAGAAAGATGGATTTCTGCTGAGATCTGGCGCTCGTTATTTTCTTGATTTCAGAAATCCGGAAGTAAGAAATTACCTTAGGCAGAAAGTAATAAAGCTGCTGAAATCCCAGGGGTTCGGATACTTAAAGATTGATTATAACGAAACAACCGGAATAGGCTGTGACGGAGGAGATTCCCCCGCTGATGGGATAAGGGAAAACATCCTGGCTTCCCAGGATTTTATCAATGAAATCCGGAGAGAAATACCTGGAATAGTTATTGAAAACTGTTCTTCTGGCGGACATCGGCAAGAGCCGTCTTTCATAAACCTAACAGATATGTCTTCATTTTCCGATGCTCACGAAACAGTTAATATACCGATAATTGCAGCCAATCTTTGCAGACTGATAATTTCCCGCAAATGTCAGATTTGGGCCGTTCTGCATCCTGATGACACAGTCAGGAGAATGTATTACAGCCTTTCAGCAGCCTTTCTGGGCAGAATGTGCATCAGCGGCGAAATTGGAGAGCTAAGCCTAGTCAGTATTGAAATTATCCGCGAAGCTGTAAAATTGTATAAAAAAGCAGTCGAACTGATTGATATTATTAAAACAGAACGATTCGGGCCGGAGGTTCAAAGTTACAGACACCCCCGGGGCTGGCAGGCGGTGAGCAGGATCTCAGAAATAAAAAATAAAGGATTACTGGTAATCCACACGTTTGAAGATTCGCCTCAGAGGCTCAATTTTGAATTATCTTCTGAGAAGGTTTGGAAGATCAGTGGCAGCTTTAAAGAAAAAAATATTATGGCTGATATGAAGAAAAATGTATTAACGCTTAGGGGTCTGAGAGATTTTACTGGCATTGCAATATTATTAAATGATCTAGGAGTGAATTAAATGAAACACAGCACAGATTTTATGGAAGCGATGGCAGATTTTGACCAATACCCTGATGCTGTAATCTGGCGGGCCGGCTCTCCGTTGAGCGCGGAGTTAAGCGGTTCCTCGGTAAAATTTGGAATTCCGTTCAACGCCTTCAGGCTGCAGGGTGGGCTTATCCCGGTTGAAAATCAACAATCGGAAATTCACAATATATATCTGACTATGTACACTGGAAATATCATCCGCCTTTGCACAACACCAGAATATCCTGATAGCCCCATGCTGTCTCTGTCTGAAGATTTGAGGCCAGTTGCAATTGAAGTAAAAGAGAATAACGACAGCTTTGAGATTACAGATTGTGAGGGTAATACTGCAGCTGTGTTTTATAAATATCGATCGCCGGAAAAAGGATGGAGTACTTTGATAAGAGAGTCTTTTGACAGCCTTTCCGCAATCTTTTTTTCCAATTCGTCTGCTGTATCGTTTAGCAGTTACGACCAGTTCTTCCCAGAGAAAGTTGAATCACTGCCGCTGGCTTATATTGATTATGAAGCCAGCGGAGTCAGAAAACGGTCTACTTTATTCTCTTTTCATGCGGCGAATAATGAACATTTTGTCGGTACCGGCGAAAGGTTTGCACGGATGGATTTAGCGGGTGGAACTTATTCTCTGGAAAATACCGATGGGCTGGGTAACAACAGCAGACGGACATACAAGAATGTACCGTTCTTTCTATCAAGCCGCGGATACGGTCTGTTTATTCACAGCTCGGCTCATATCAGGCTGTCACTTGCTGACATCTCAACCAGGGCAGTGCAGGCCAGGGTCGAGGATGCTGCAATTGATTTGTTTATAATCGGAGGCGGTAAGCCTGAAACTATTCTTTATAATTACCGCCGCCTGACAGGCTTTCCTCCGCAGTTACCTCTATGGAGCTACGGCATGTGGATGTCCAGGATGACGTACTTTTCAGCTGATGAGATAGATAACATTACCGACCGCATGCGGAGTGAAAAATATCCATGTGATTTGATTCATATTGATACAGGCTGGTTCGAGAAAGATTGGGTCTGTGAGTGGAAATTCAGCAATGAAAGATTCCCAGACCCCAAAGGCTTCCTTTCCCGGCTTAAAAAGCAGGGATTCAGAGTATCTCTCTGGCAGACACCTAACATCGGCGGAGGAAACTGTCTGCTTGAAGAAGCAAAGGAAAAACGTTATCTTGCCCCGCCTAGGAACGCCGGGGTGGCTTCGGAATCTGATTTCTCGGGGCAGGATTTCGGGGGACAGATAGATTTTACCAATTCCGAGGCTGTAGACTGGTATAAAAAGAAGATTCGTAATCTCTTTGAATTAGGTGCAGCGGTAATTAAAACTGACTTTGGTGAGAAAATACAGATGGACGCTGATTATCTAAACATGCCGGCCGATAAACTCCACAATCTCTATGGACTGCTTTATCAGAGGGCAGTGTTTGAAGAAACCTCTGATTCTACCGGTGAAGCCATTATTTGGGCCCGGGCAGGCTGGGCCGGTTGTCAAAGATATCCTCTCCACTGGGGAGGTGATACCGCTGCAACCTGGGACGGAATGGCCGCTGTACTTCGCGGTGGTTTGCACCTGGGGTTGTCAGGGTATGGTTACTGGAGTCATGATGTACCGGGCTTTCACAGCCTGCCTGAGTTTATGAATACTATGCCGGCCGGTAATCTGTATATCCGCTGGACACAGTTCGGAGTATTTTCCTCGCACTTTCGCTACCACGGTACTTCGCCGCGTGAGCCCTGGTATTATCCGTCGATAGCACCGCTGATCAAAAAATGGTTGAACCTTCGTTACATGCTGATTCCATATCTCGCCGTCAGCGCAGATAATGTCAGTAACTCCGGAATGCCTGTATTAAGAGCAATGCTGCTGCATCATCCGGAGGATCCCACTTGTTGGAATATTGATGATCAATATTATATTGGTGACAGTATTCTTGTATGCCCCGTTATGAATGATGAAGGGAAAAGAAACGTCTACCTTCCCGAAGGATGTTGGCGGGATTTCTGGACAGGTAGCAAGATCAAAGGCGGGTGCTGGCTTATGAATATTGAGTCAGCAATTGAGAGGCTGCCGGTTTATATTACCGAGGGCGCGAATATTCCAGTTTACCCTGAACCCGTTCAATGTACAGATGAAATGGATGAGAAAAAAATCGTTACGTTGAAATCTGATCAATCATTTTCAGGTATATCGAGCTACTATTCCGATCCGAATTTGCTGCCTTGAAGAAGAATTTATGTAACTACTCAGCTCCGCACTATATAAGGATTA
>DMKD01000414.1:0-4671 GCA_003454605.1 Spirochaeta sp.
TTCATGATCTTCACCAAAGGTTTTTATCCCCGGTGCTATCACAAATAGTTCGCCGCCGTCTTCAATTGCAAGCCGGCTGCGGTAGATGGCCTTGTTGCCGATCCAGGTGCTTCTAAACTTATCTTCCGGCAGGTATACAACAATCCTTTTAACCCGCTTCTTTAGGGTAGTTATATTCACCCGGCGCGAGAGCTGGGCTGCTTTCTCGAAGCATTCGGCGTCATCACCGATAAAGATGCCTCGAACTTTCAAAACTCCGTTTTCATCTGCAGCTACCACCGTCTGTATGTAGATGATTGGGAGTGTTGATGTGAATTGCTCGGAGGCATAGTTCAGAACTCTTCGTACCGGGGTATCGCTTCGGCCCATAATACGCTCTAAACCGTAAGCTGCGCCGAGATAGTGGCTTTTGTTTATTGCTTCGACCCCGCCGGTTCCTATGAAGATGTTCTTGTTATAGTTTGCCATTCCCGCTACTTCATGCGGAACAACCTGGCCGATCGAAAGGATCAGATCATGCCCCCCATCGACAAGCATTCTGTTTACCTGCGCCGGCCAGTCGAAGCCAAGCTTCAAACCGCTTGTCTTTTCGATGAAATCAGCCGGAACCCTTCCGAGGGTTTTAACGTCTCCTCTCCAGTTGTGTTCACGGAATAGTGAATGGGGCAGGCCGGGGTACATTCGGGCGATCTCATCCCTGCTCATCGGCAGATGGGTTCCGATTGCCGGCATGATGTCTTTCACTTTATCACCGTAATGATCAAAGGCGGCCTTCGCCATGATGCCTGCCTGTGAGGCGATTCTCGAGTAGTCAGGAGGCAGGATCAGAACCTTTTTTCGCCGGCCAAGCTTCGATAGTGCTTTTTGGGTGAGTTCAGTCAGTTCAGCTTCGGTAAGTGAGGCATCTATACCACCTTTTGAGGTATAAAGCATCAGTTTTCCTGACCATTACCGTGAAATGCGGGCGCAAGGTGGATGTCAGAAAGATCAAAAATGTTGAGCTCGTAGTAATGCCGTTGATCCGTTTCTGACGGCCATGACTCTTCGACCCAGGGCCTCATAGTGTTATAGGTGAGCTCGTTAACCCATTCAGCATCTTCAGTGACGGCGGCTTTCAACTGATATTCCATAATGGTTAAACAATATCATTTAGCGCTTCCTACTTCAATCACAATTATCTTAATGTTGTAATGAATAAATATATATAAATAAATAAATATAAATAAATATATATAAATATTGACATATTGATAAAGATGAGTAAGAATATAATGTATATCTTTAATGTATCTAAATAAAATATGGAGGGATATAGGTGAAATTTAAAGCCGCCGTCATTGCTCTGTTCCTCGGCCTGCTTATCTGGCTGGGTCTGAACGGGAGTTTGGGCAGAGAGGTGCTTATTACCGGTATTATCGTGACTGTGATAACATCTTTCTTTTATATCGGTTCCGGTGTTTTCAGGGATGTTCATTTAACGCCGCGTGCGCTGATAGCCTTGATTGCATGGATTATCGTGTTTTTAATTGAACTGGTGAAATCGAACATCGACGTAATGTCGAGGGTAGTGACGCCAAAGGTAAGAATAAATCCTGCAATTGTTCAGGTTAAAACGAAGCTGAGGTCGAGGCTCGGCAGACTTGCCCTTGCTAATTCTATCACATTAACACCGGGCACTCTCACTGCAGATATTGTAGATGATACCCTCTTCATCCATTGGATTGATGCATCAACAGTGGATATTGATGAAGCAACGCGAAAGATTGTTGAAAAGTTTGAAAAACATCTGGAGGTGCTCTTTGGCTGATAATATTTTATTGACAGCAGCCGTGATCTCCCTCCTGAGTATTTTTATCGCTCTGTTAAGGTTTATAAAAGGACCATCGGTTCTGGACAGGGTGGTTGCATTTGACGTTATCAGCATTATAGCTATCTCAGTCATTGCCATTCTTGCCTATATGTTCAGAAGAGCAATCTATATTGATGTCGCACTTGTTTACGGGCTTCTGAGTTTTCTCGGTGTCCTTGTTGTCGCGCGCTATTACGAGAGGGGGTTATAATGGAAATTGTAGGTTCAATTCTTGTCTTAATAGGATCCCTGATTTTCTTTCTCAGTGCACTCGGCGTTATAAGAATGCCTGATGTTTATAATAGAATTCAAACCGGTACTAAGGCTACGACTCTGGGAACTATTTTTGTCCTTACGGGAATTGCATTCTTGAGCCCCGGATGGATTCCAAAACTTGTTATTCTTCTGATTTTCATCATTTTGACTAACCCTGTCTCGTCTCATGTAGTAGCACGTGCCGCTCATTTTAATAAAGAGCCTATGAGTCCTCTTACTACCTGCGACAAGATGGATGAGGCGGAGGAATAGAATGGAAATATTATTTATCATAATTTCAGTACTTACGATAATAATGGCACTCACGGCAGTCATTGTAAAGGATCGAATAGTCGCGGTATTAGCCGGCGGAGCTGCAGGGCTGTTTGCCTCTATTCTCTTTATAATTATGGCTGCTCCGGATGTCGCAATGACTGAAGCGGCAATAGGAAGCGGGCTTACTACCTTTATATTCTTCTTTGCCCTGCGGAAAATAAGGAGCAAAGATAATGGTTAGAAAAGCTTTTACCCTGCTTATGCTTATAGCTGTCGGAATGATGCTTCTCGGTTTTGTAATGAACTTTACGGAAAAAACCGCACTGCCTGAAGTTTCATCACATTACATCGAAAAAGGTCCTGCTGAACTTGGTTCAGCAAACATCGTTACCGCTGTTGTCGTTACCTATCGAGGTCTCGATACCCTCGGTGAGGTTACAATACTATTTGCAGCAGCAGCGGTTGTAGGGTTGCTTAATCATCTTAACAGAAATGAGAGTTCGATCCGCCGGGAAGGCAGCGAACTGCTTAATACAGCTTCAACCCTGCTTTTCCCGCTGATTTTCCTGTTCGGAGCCTATGTCTTCATAAACGGACATCTGAGTCCGGGCGGAGGTTTTCAGGGTGGTGCGATTATAGCCTCCGGCGTGGTATTGACAGTTCTGGCTAATCCGAACCGGAAAATCGGACATAGGGTTCTCTCGATTATAGAATCTCTCTCAGGTCTCATTTATGTTGCCCTGGGGGCGGCTGGAGCGTTACTGATAGCGAACGGTTTTTTGGACAACAGGATTATCCCGCTGGGTGAATTCGGCAGTTTGTTTAGTGCAGGTATCATTCCGGTTATCTATTCTGTTATCGGTCTTAAGGTTGGGTCAGAGCTCAGTTCTGTTGTAATCACGCTTAACGGAGAAACCATTGAGGAGGATGCGAAATGATCAGCACAATTGCAGTATCAACCGGTTCTCTACTGGTTCTAATCGGGCTCTGGGGAGCCCTCACCAACCGCGATATTATCAGAATGATAGTCGGGTTCTCAATTTTTGATGTGGGAATTCATATTATCATGATAAGCATCGGATATATATCAGGCGGAACAGCACCGATTATTTCAAGTCTTTCCGAGGTCGGAGCGTCTTTTGTTGATCCTGTTCCACAGGCTCTTGTGTTGACCGCTATCGTTATCGGCCTTGGAATTACAGCCTTCATGCTTACCTATGCCGTGAATATGTATAACAAAAAAGGCACGCTTGAGATTGACAAGTTTGAGGAGTTGAAATGGTAGAACCGATTTATTTGATAGTCATAGCCCTAGGAACTGCCTTTTTTCTCGGACTATTAAGAAAAAGAGGTACTGTTCTACAGGCTGCCCTGACCCTTGCGGCCCTTGCCGGGATGATATTCATCTCCGGACAGTGGGCCTGGGGAATTATCTCAGGCACAGTCGGAGGGACTGATATTTTTACTGCAGGTATGACGCCGCCGCTGTCGATAAACCTTTACATGGGGAAGGCTGAAGCCGTGCTGCTGCTAATCGTAAACAGCGCAGCTTTTCTCAGTACCATGTATCTGAGCCGCGAACATAAGAAAACTTCTGGATATATGTTTATGCTGCTGCTGGTTTTTGTTATGGGCTTGAATGGTATCATTCTTACACGCGATTTATTCAATCTTTTCGTTTTCATTGAGATTGTGAGCATAGCATCCGCCGGACTGATAGCGTTGAAAAGCGATATTAAGCAGCTTGGTGCGGGTTTTAAGTTCATCATTGCAGGAGCTCTCGCTAGCGGATTGATGCTGATAGGTATAATTTTCACCTATTATACAACCGGTTCTCTCAATATTGATGTGATTTCCGGAATGATGACTCCGGCACTTGCCTCAACGGGGTCTATCGGTCTCTTTCTGGTTTTTATAGGTGTAATACTCGAGCTTAAACCCTTTCCGGTTAACGGCTGGGGCCTGGATGTTTATCAGGCGGCCGTTCCGCCGGTAAGCGCTATTGTGTCGGCTGGTACAGCGACGGCTATGTTCTACGCCTTCACAAAAATTACCGCGATGACCGGGGGGATCTTCATAAATGCTTCAACATATATCGGAGCGATTACCTTTGTTGGAATGAACATCCTTGCACTGAAACAGAAGAGTTCCGGACGTCTGCTTGGATATTCCTCAATATCCCAGATTGGTCTGCTTGTTATGACCTACGCTCTTATGAAGCCGGCTGCTGCTGAGAAGACTGAATTGATCCTTTTTGGACTTCTTGTAACACATGCTTTGGCAAAGGCGGG
>DMKD01000414.1:4723-8338 GCA_003454605.1 Spirochaeta sp.
GTTATCCGCCGCTCTCCGGCAGCTCTACTGGCGATGATCCTTTGTGTTTTTGCCCTTACAGCTTTTCCGCCTTTTCCTTCATTTATCGCGAAATGGGAACTGGTTATGCAGCTGGCCTCCTGGGGTAATTTCGGCTTTATTGCTGTTATTCTTGTGGGATCCTTTCTCGAAGCTGTCTATCTGTTCCGTTGGCTGGGATTCGCACTTAAACTTGAATCTGATCCCGAAGAGAAGCTTAATGGTAATTGGGTTTCAGTTCTTCCTCCGCTGTTTTTCGGGCTTGTTCTGGCAGCGCTGGGAAGCTTCATGAATAGCGGTTACGGGATAGCTGTTCTTCCTGTCTTGGTTGTTGTTGGTTTTCTTGCTATTGATTTTCTTGATTCGAAGATAAAAAATACCCTTGCTATTGCATTAACGGCGGTTTATGCATATTTCACCTATCCGGCAATCTGGCAGGAGGACTCGCTGTTCAAGATGATTTTCGGTGCCTTGTTTATGGGAGGCGCTCTGCTGACCCTTCTCTCCGGATATTATTATAAGGGAAAGCGGATGGGCTTCTACCCTTCTGTTATGTCGATGTTTTTCGGCCTTTATATGCTTGTTCAGGCTCAAACCATGCTGCAGTTCTTTTTCGGCTGGGAGTTTATGGCGATCGGTTCTTATTTTCTGTTGATTCGCGGGAAAAAATCCATGCCCCACGGCTACAGTTATCTGATGTTTTCCATCGGAGGATCTTTTGCCATGTTGGCTGGGTTTTCAATGGCTTATCTGTCAAGCGGGACCATAGACCTTTCCGCATTAACCAACATTACCGTATTTCCTACGGTAGCATATTCGCTGATGATTATTGGATTCATGACCAAGACTGCTACCGTCGGTTTCCATACCTGGCTTCCAGGTGCTCATGGTGAAGCAGTTGCTGATATTCACTTCATGGCATCGGCGATTTTACTCAAAGCAGGGGTCTTCGGGATTATTCTGGTTCTCCTGGGCATGGATATGGACGCTGCATACAGCGGAAGGATCCTTGTTGTTCTGGGCTGGATGGGTGTACTCAGCGCTCTGATAGGAAACGTTAATGCCGTCTTTCAGGAGAGCGCCAAGCGGATGCTTGCCTGGTCGAGTATCGGTCAGCTTGGATACATAGTTTTCGGGCTTTCTTCCATGAGTCACATGGGTTGGCTGATTGCGCTTTCTTTGTCCATTACTCACTTTCTTTACAAGGGAATACTCTTCCTTATAGTCGGCGGAATATCTCTTAAGCTTGGAACACCAATGTTCTATAAAATGGGAGGCCTGATAAGGCGCATGCCGTTCTCTTTTATGGGAGTTCTCATTGCCATAATTACGCTTTCGGGGATTCCTCCGCTGGTCGGATTCAGTGCAAAATGGTTAATCTACAATATGACCATTTCCAACGGGCTTTATTTTCAGGGAGTTATTGCATCGATAGCAGGGCTTATTGCCTTTCTTTATCTGTTCAGGATGATTTTTTCTATTTTTCTCGGACAGCTTAAAGATGAACACCGTAAAATAGGAGAAATCAATATATGGTTTCTAATTCCGGTTTATCTTCTCATCGGCTACATCATGGTTGTATCATTCTTTCCCGGAACCCTTTTAGGACCTATCGGAGACAAGCTGATGGCCATTTTCCCCGATAATCCTATTATCTGGGATGGTTATCTGGCAAGTTCTGAATTGGGATATTTCAACGGCACGCTTATCATGTATGTTTTTATGGCGCTTTTCGCGGTTAATTTCGGTATTCTATTCTTTGTTAATAAAAGAAGAGCTCAACTGGTGAAACAATTCAATATCGTCTATGCTGCAGAGCGTCCTGCCAGGCCCGAAACAACCCACTTTGCATATAACTTCTATGCTCCCTACAGGCGAGCAATGGGCTTTCTGGAATATCCCCTGACTACTAAATTCTGGAGTTTCCTCTCTGATTTTCTTTTTGCTGTGTCAGGTTTTTTCAGGCGGATTTATACAGGTAATGGGCAGACATATCTGCTTCAGATAGTGATATTCGTCGTTATAACGTATCTTCTTATCGGAGGGGTAAATTAGTATGGGTGATTTTAACTATATGAATATTTTATATGCAGCGATAACCATCCTTATAACAATAAACTACGGATTGCTGCTGCAGGGGATAATCGGTAAAATCTACGCCCGTGTGGGTAAGAGAATGGGTATAAGGCTGTTCCAGCCTTATATCAACCTTATCCGTCAGTGGGCGACCCGATCCTCGGTATCTCACGGTGTGATGTTTTATCTGGGACCTGTATTCAGGTTTACCGGAGGAGCAGGGATTCTGATTTTCCTGCCGTTGGTTTACGGAGCTCCTCTGTTCTCCTCATTTACGGAAGCTGGAGATGTTCTGCTGGTAATGTATTTTATGTTTCTCGGGACATTGGGAATGGCGCTTGGAGCCGGAGAAGCGGGACACCCTTATTCTGCCATTGCTGTATCCCGTGGGTTGTCCCAGGTAACAGCAGCGGAAATCCCTCTTGTATTGGCAATTTTTTCGATTACCCTTCAGTATGATTCTATGGATATAATGAAAATAGTCGGAGCCCAGCAGGGAAGTTTCCTTAACTGGACTCTTTTTACCAATCCGGTGGCAACGGCAGCGGCAATGCTTGCATTCCTTGGTTCGATGATGCGAAGTCCATTTGACGTTGTATTGGCGCCCCAGGAAATTCCTATAGGGCCTCCTGTTGAGTATCAATCCCAGTTTCTTGCTATGCTCATGACAAACAGGACAATATTCCCTATAGCCAAGACAGTTTTGTATGTGAATCTATTTTTCGGAGGTGTTGCCCTCTATGATAATTATCTTCTCACTTTTCTGGTCTTCTTTCTGAAAACTTTCCTTATTTATATGTGGTCGGTTTTTGTCGGAGTTTCATTTCCCCGATTCAGAGTTGAGCAGAGCATTCGATGGTTTATGAAGTACCCGCTGATAATCGGTGCTATTTCAATTATTATTGTATCAATAGGAAAATAACATGGCAAAGATGAACTATAAAAAACGATTTTCCGATCTGGAAAAAAGAATTGTAACGGCTCCTGACGGCGAGCAGTTTGAAGTAGACCCGATGAAAGAGTACTTTTCGGATGCGAAACCTAAGGTGCATGAACCATCAAAGATTACACCCATTGAAAATTTTGTAAATTGGTGTCGTGCCGAGTCTATATATATCCTGGGTTTCGGAACAGGCTGCGGCGCGATTGAGATGCGCCCGCTGATGAGCCCGATGTATGACGCATTCCGCTATGGCATCCATTGGCGCCCGACGCCAAGACAGTCTACCGTATTTCTGATCGGTGGATACGCATCAATAAAGACTATAAAGCGCATTGTCCGAAGTTACGAGCAGATGCCGGGGCCGAAGTGGGTAATGGGTGTTTGCAGCTGCACAATTAATGGCGGAATGTACTGGGACAGTTACAACACAATTAACCGGCTCGATCACTATATTCCCGTAGATACCTATATCACAGGCTGTATGCCTCGCCCTGAGGCTCTGCTTGATGCTTTTGATACGATGAAGAAACGAATAAAAGAAGGCCGCGGCGAAGGCGCCAATAAATATGCTGAAAACT
>DMKD01000081.1 GCA_003454605.1 Spirochaeta sp.
CATTATTGTAAATCTGCATCAGGTGGATGTGGCCAAGAAGTATGCAGAGCGCATCCTGGGATTCAATTCGGGTCGGCTCGTGTTCGACGCCACTCCATCTGATCTGACTACCGATACGATTCATCATATATACGGGGCAGAATCCGGTGAACTCATCATTAATTGAAATGCCTGCGGTAGGGCGCTATTTCTGTCGACAAAAGCTGAAGTTTACCCTGATTTTTCTTGGATTGGTCTTGATATATTGGACTGCTTCCCGGATTACTGAATTCAACCTTATTGATGGTTTCAGGGCGGCTCCCCGGGTGATAACCTGGTTCTTCACGAACCTTATTCCCGACGCAAAGGCGTGGGAGCGCTTCCCACGCATCCTCGACAAACTCATCGAAACAATCTTCATGTCTGTCATGGCTACAGTCACAGCCGCCGTTGTCTCGTTCATCTTCGCGGTTATGGGTTCTCGGACGACTCGAATAAACACCGTCATCGGGGGTATTTCCAGAGTTGTCGCATCGATTAACCGGAACATTCCAATTGCTGTATGGGCTATGGTGTTCCTGCTGGCATTCGGACTGAGCGGATTCACCGGTTTCCTGGCCTTGTTCTTCTATACCTTCGGTTTTCTAACCCGGGCTTTTATAGAAACCATCGACGAAGCCTCAGCTTCTTCCGTCGAAGCCCTCAGGGCTGTCGGGGCCAGCTATCCCCATATTATCACCCAGGCAGTGGTTCCCTCCTCGTTACCCCAGATGATCAGTTGGATCCTCTACATGATCGAAACCAATATTCGAAGTGCTACTCTGGTTGGATTGCTTACCGGGTCGGGAATTGGTTTTATGTTCAGCATATATTACAAAAGTCTTCAATATAAAAGCGCCGCCCTGGTGATCCTGTCTCTGGTCGCAGTCGTCCTCACCATCGAACTCATCTCAAACGTCCTCAGGAGGCTCATTCTGTGAATACAATCAAACGTACGGCTGGAGGTCGAATCATACTCAAGCGGCCGAGCCTGGCGAGAATTGTGTTGAATGGTACCGTAGCAGCCCTGATCCTCCTGACTGCCTGGGGATACTTCACCATCGATACTAAAGGTATTGCCCTCGTCGAGGCCGCCCGGCAAACCTTACGATATCTCGGTGTTATGTTCGGTGCACCCTGGGCCGTTGCCTCACATTGGGGTCTCCCTCAGGATGCAGGATCTGTCCAAACCTTTTTCACAGCCTGTCGGCAGATCGTCATCACCCTGGCCCTGGCCTTCCTGACGACTTTGATCGGCGGATTCGTTGCTCTTGTTCTCGGGTTGTTCGCTGCCCGGAACCTTACCAATGACAAGGTAAGCAATGCCATTAAAGGGTTACTCTCAGTAATCCGAGCGGTACCGACGGTCCTATGGGTTCTCATCTTCGCCATAGGGGCAGGATTGGGAGCTGAAGCGGCCGTTATCGGCATGAGTTTCCACACAATCGGGCATTTGCTGAAAGCGTACTCGGAATCCTTCGAGGAGCTGGACGAAGGAGTCCTCGAGGCCTTACGGGCCTCCGGTGCCACCTGGTTGCAAATCGTTTTCCAGGCCGTTCTGCCCTCTTCCGCCTCTTACCTCCTCTCATGGACGTTTATCCGGTTTGAAATTAATTTCGCCGTGGCCGTCGCAATGGGAGCTGCGGCAGGTGCCGGGGGCATTGGTTATGAGCTTTATATGAGCTCTGGGTATTATTTCGATATGCATGAGCTCGGGTACATTACCTACCTGATTATCTTCATTGCTCTCGTTATGGAAGTTATTGCTGTGGGGTTGAAGAAACGGTATCATGTCCATGATTGATGCCGGAATCAGGGGTCGTCAGTCGCCGTTGCGGCGTGTTAGCCTGTGCCGATGGAATCTCCCGAAACCCGGCGAAATTATTTTGCGCCCATAACCCGCGCTTTCACCGATACATTTCTGCAGTTACGGGCTAAACCTCTTGTTTTTCTGCTGATCTGGCTGACACTCGCATTGGCACCTCAGCTCATCCTGAGCTTTTCATTTCAGGAACCGGTTTCCCAAATGATGGATTTGTCCTTTGAAATTGTCCCTAAAACCCTGGCGGTGGGGGGGGGAAGAGCTGATTATCACTGATGAGATGTCTGATATCATTTTCAGGGGACTTCGAGCCATTGTAGTGATACGGATTCTTCTTTCCTTAAATAGGGCTTGCTGAGAAAGAATCAAGAATTTACAAGGTAAGCAATTAGGTGTAAAATTCTATCTACAGGTGCACACAGAATGAGGTATTTGCCTTAAAACCCTTGCACCTTCGAGGTGAGAATGTACCGAGAAGAGAGTAAAACGCAGCAGAAGCTGGAGAATTTTTACCTGCCTTTTGGTGGACACCTGGATAAAGAAAACAGGTGGGTGATATTAAGTAATTTGATTCCCTGGGATGTGATAGAACAAGATTATAAAAAGAAGCTATCTGATACGGGGAGAGGTGCTCCGGCGAAACCATTACGAATGGCCCTTGGAGCACTGATCATTAAAGAAAAGCTTCAGATCTCCGACCGAGAGGTTGTAGATCAAATTAAGGAGACACCCTATCTTCAATATTTTATTGGGCTCTCAGGGTATCAGGATAAAGCCCCCTTTGATCCTTCCATGATGGTTATATTTAGAAAGCGTTTAGATGGTCATCTTATTCAAAAAGCCAATGAGATATTGTTTAAAGAGTACCAGGAATCATTACGTAAAAAAAAACTGAAAATATGACATGTCAGGAAACACAAGAGAAGAACAGCGGTCAACTTATTGTTGATGCAACGTGTACACCTGCTGATATTCGTTATCCCAATGATATGTCAATTTTAAATGAAGCCAGAATGAATGCAGAGAGATTCATTGATTATCTGTACACAAATTATCGGAGAGAGTGCCCGGAAAAACCGCGAGACTATCGAGATGTGGCTCATAAAGATTTTATTGTCTATACCAAGAAACGTAAGCCCAGAGCTAATGCCAGAAGAAAAGCCATCAGGAAGCAATTAAACTACCTTAGGCGGGATATAAAGCATATAGTGGGAATTAATCCTTAAGATTAAATCCATTGATTTTCTACTACATCCTCAGATGAGAAGATTCATAGATCGCTTTAAAGTCATAAAAGAAGTTTACACCCAGCAAAACTATATGTATGAGAATAAAGTACGTCGTGTTTCTGATCGGATAGTCAGTTTCAGTCAGCCTCATATCAGACCAATCGTGAGAGGGAAGGCTGGAAAAAGCGTTGAATTTGGAGCAAAAATATCTTTAAGTTTATCCGATGGTTTCAGCTTTGTAGACCGGCTCTCATGGGACAATTTTAATGAATCAAAAGACTTAATACCTCAGATTGAGAATTACAAAGAGAGATATGGGTATTATCCTCTCTCTGTCTATGCCGATAAAAATCTATCAGACACGTGAGAATTGAAATTATTGCAAATTACATCACATACGGATAACGGGAAAACCGCTGGGACGTCCGGCGAAGAAGACGGAAGAAAACAAAAAGAAATTAGAAGAAGAGAAGATACAGCGATATCAGGATGATATTGATCGGATTGCAATTGAAGGCCGATTTGGAGTAGCCAAAAGAAAGTATGGACTTGGCCTGATTAAATCAAAACTGAAAGAGACCAGTGAGACTGATATCAATGTATCAATATTTGTGTTGAACCTTGAAAAAATCTGTTCGGAAGAGATTTCTAAAAATAAGGGAAAATATAGAATCAGAGGTGTCAGGGCCGCTTAAATGTTTTTTCAGCAAGCCCTAAATAGCGATTTACCTCGGCTCCGTACTTGCAGGTGTTGTCGGACGATTCAGGGATCGGGTATTGCCGACATTTATCGGGTCTTTCAGTGACGGTCTGGCCAGATTCCCGGGTTTTCTCAAGGCGGTATTGATTTCAGCCCTCAGGATACTGACGAAGCCTGTGGTTGTCTTTATAGTCGACACCATTATCGGAAGTCTTCTGGGTCAACCCGCACTCATTAGAATCGATGATGTTGATTCCCGATCTCAAGAAAACCGCCCTCTTCATCCGGCCGGGTATCACTGATATGAGAAAGCAGATCATCGGCCTCTCATGTTTAGTCCAGAAAGAGTTGGAAAGTGATCCCTTTGCTTCCTGTCTGTTTCTCTTCTGTAATCGCCAAAAACGGATTCTGAAAGCTCTGTGGTGGGATCGTAACGGATTTTGCCTCTGGCAGAAGCGATTGGAGAAGGACCGGTTTCCATGGCCTTCGGGCGAAGGAGAAGCGCGGCAGATCAGTGTCGAAGAACTCAAGATGCTGCTCTCGGGAATTGATTTCTGGAAGGCCCATAAGACGTTAGACTACCGGAGTGTGTGAATAAGTCATTCACCTGAATCCGTACAAAACATCCACATCGGCCGGGTCTTCCAGGAGCCAGACCAACATGGACTATAATCTGCTTGAAGATTCCTGATTCTATGAATTGCTGTAGGGATTTTCTTTGAAGTCTTTACTTTCTTCCACTCATTTCCCGTCCGTGGACAACCTGAGGACAGAC
>DMKD01000148.1 GCA_003454605.1 Spirochaeta sp.
TGTTCAGTGTCGAGCTCAGTTATTAAGGCATTGATGGAATCTATCTCTTTCTCAGCTCCAGCCTTCTGACTACTGAAGATCATTACCTGGTTCTGCTGCTTTTTGTAATCTGAGATCTCCTGTTTCAGTACCTGAGAATAACGAAAGGATATGCCGGATATAAGCATAAGAAGTATCAGCAGCATGATGAAAAAGCTTTTGAAACTTAAGGACTTTGATGATTGTAATGATTTATACCTATGCTGTTCACTAAAGCGTGGTAATTTTAGGATCATATCACTATTGGGCATATTGAAACCAGAATCTGGCTTGTCTATAAACAACCATCTTGCGCTCTGGTTGTCTGATGGAAAGAAATCCGCTCTGTCTATAAGCTGTGAGCGTACAGGTTTGCTGTCCTGGAATATTATCTTTTCAATAACATCGGTTTTGTATAAGAAAACAACATCTACATTCTTTTGTTTTAAATTAATCGATGTCAGCAGGAATATCGGTACTACCGGCGGGGTTTTTGAATACCGGGACAGAACCTCTTTTGTTATAAAAACAATAATTGCTGTGCAATCATTGTAGAGGCGGTAAACATATTCGTATGCGCCATTATTACCCGGATAGATAGAATGAATCTGTGAGGCTATATAGCTATCAAGTGAGTTTTGTTCAGTATTGTCAGGTATTTCCAGAAACCTTACATCGTAGAGGCTTCTGGGAATTACATTTTCCGGCATCAGTTTTCCCAGGAGGTAATGTCCTTTTCCAGATCCTCTCCGCCTTCAAGGCCGTCGGATCCGAATGAACGAATCCCGAAAGGGAGCCCGTGGGGTCCCGGAACCGTGTACTCAAACTCATTGCCCCAGGGGTCTAAGGGGATATCTTTTTCAACATATGGGCCGCTCCAGTCCTCTGGCACAGGGGAGATGTTTGTTTTCTTCCATAGGGCTTCAAGTCCCTGATCCTGGCTCGGGAACTGCTTGTTATCAAAAAAGTATGAGTTAAGCGCAAGGTTCAGGTTTTCAATCTGGGTCTTTGCGGTAACAACCTTTGCTTTATCTATATACTTGAATGCCATAAAGCCTACCGAGCTTGTGAGTATCAATACAATTGCAATTACAATGAGGGTTTCAACGAAGGTCCAGCCTTCTTCCCATTTATTTCTTTTGTTTTTCATCAAGGCTCCTTCTATCTTTATGATTTTAAAATCATGCTATTGTCCCGAAGAGTGAAAAAAGCGGAACAATAAAGTTCAGTATAAGGTAGATAATAACAGCACCGACAAAAATAGTCAGCACAGGCTCTATTATTCCCAATAATCTTGTTGTCATATTATCTATCTCTGACTCATAATAATTTCTGAGCTGTTCAAAAACCCTGTCGGTCTGTCCAGTATTCTCTCCGATACCTATCCATTGAATCATCCGCTTCGGTATACATTTGTGTACTGAAAAAGCCTTATACAGGCTTCTTCCTGATACTAGATCCTTGTGTATAATGCTGAATATTCTCTTTAATTCTTCGTTGCCGCAGACATCCTTTGCCTCTATTATCGCAGATGATAACTGAATGCCGTGCCTTGTCAGGGTCTCAACTGCAAAGGTAAAATTAAAGATATCGATTGTAGTTATTATACCGCTGATTCCGGGTATTTTCAGTAATAGAATGTCTGTATTAAGTTTTATCGACTGTACACGCCTGCGCAGAATTCCTGTTATTACAACTACTGTTATTACCAGTAGAATTATGATCCCGCTTATCTTAAGGCTTGTAATCCTGCTGCTGAAGGCTTCGAGCTGTTCGCTGCTTCCGGCCAGTTCCGCAAAAAGCTCTTCTATCTTCGGGATCCCTGCAACGATTAGAAAGAATACCCCGAAAAAAAGCATTGTAAGTACAATTGCAGGATAAATTGATGCATTAATAAACTTGTCGCGAACCTTCTTGTTCCGTTCAAGGTATGTATGAAGGGTAGGTAGGATCGTTGATAAGGATCCTATCCTGTCTCCTATGCTTATTAACCCGCTGTAGAGTGGGGGGAAGCTATAGCTGCATTTATCCATGAGTACCGATAATGAGCTTCCTTTCTTTAAGCCCAGCTCAAAGTATTCGGTAAGCTGTTTTATCGCTTTCGTGGTAGAAAAAGAGTTTATCATTGCTATTGAATTGTAAACCGAGAGTCCTGAGTTTAATAGGAGTGAAAGGTTTGATGTGAAATCAAGCAGCTCTTTTGTTTTGATTCTCTTTTTAGTATCAGCCAAAGCTATATAACCCTCTCTATCTCTGCAAGGTCTATCACACCGGATATAGTTTTCTCGAGTCCGTCCTTCATCAGTGACGAAAACTTTTCTGAGCGCACCTGCTCGGCTAGAACACTGTTTGGTGAGTTTGCAACCATAAGCTCTTCGAGTCTTGCTGAGGTTACAAAACATTCTGCAGCGGTTGTCCGCCCTGAATACCCTGTGAAGTTACAGCTTGGACAACCCTTATGGTGAAAGGTTGTCTTCGGTGTTAAATCATACTTCTCGTATATCTTTTTCTCCGCCGGGGTTAGCTCTTTTTCATATTTACAGTCAGGACAAAGAACGCGTACCAGTCTTTGGGCAACAGCACCTCGGAGGACTGCGGCGAGAAGATATGATTCTACTCCCATGTTGATGAGCCTGTATACCGATGATATAGCGTCGTTTGTATGGAGTGAGGCAAGCACAAGGTGGCCGGTGAGAGCTGCCCGAACAGCAAGCTGGGCGGTTTCAGAGTCACGTATTTCACCAACCATTATGATGTTCGGATCCTGGCGCAAAACCCTGCGAAGTATTGAGTGGAAGCTTAGACCTATCTCATCATTTGTCTGAATCTGGTTGATTCCGTCAATCCGGTATTCGACAGGATCCTCAATCGTTACTATCATGTTTGATTCACTGTCAAGGTTTCTGATTATAGCGTTAAGGCTTGTAGTCTTCCCGGAACCAGTGGGTCCTGTAAAAAGGACAAGGCCATGCGACTGGTTATACAAATGAGTAATATGTTTTTTTATGTTATCGGAAAAACCAAGATCATTAATACTTAGAATAGAATCTTTTCTATTAAAAAGTCTAAGCACAATTGACTCGCCGCCTGTTATTGGAACAATTGAAAGCCGCATATCAAGTTCAATCCCTGCTATGCTGACCGATATTCTCCCGTCCTGGGGGAGTCTTTTTTCCATTATGTTAAGATCAGCCATTATCTTTATACGGCTTGAAATCGGCAGAAAGTATGAAGCGTCATACTCCATGCCTTTAACAAGCACCCCGTCTATTCTATAGCGAATAGAAACCTGTTCAGCTCTTCCTTCAATATGGATGTCTGAAGCTTTTTTCTGGATAGCCTCAATGAAGATTGAGTTTACAAGGTTTATAATAGGAGCATCATCGGCAAATTTGTCTATTTCAATATGTTGATTTATTCCCTTGATTGCATCGTATTCGGAACTGCTCGAAAAAAGTCTTCCAAGGTAGATAGTGAAGTCTTCAGCTTCAATCTCAACAAACTCAACCTTGTTCCTGTGAAAGTCCTGGATCTCATCAATCAGATTTTGTTCAAAGGGTGGACAGATTCCGACAATTGAAAGGCCGTCACTGCTTATTCCAAGCTTCACAACCCGGTGCTTCTCCATAAACTTTAAGGCATATTGTTCATGTAGAGGAGGCAGAGGCTCGTATTCCTTGATGCTTGATTTCTTTATATTCATATTTCAGGATAAAACTCATTAAAAAGTCTGTTCATTTCATCTTCGGGCTCAATGTTATGGGGACTGTCGATGACAAGGTATGGTACCAGATAAACAACAAACTCCGTATTCTCCTCTGTTGTTTTTATCTTCTGGAAAAGTAAACCTAAAAGCGGAATATCACCAAGGATTGGTACCTTTGAGATTGACTCGGTTATTTCTTTCTGCATAAGGCCGCCAATTACAATAGGCTCGCCCGAAGGGGTTCTAAGATGAGTGTTTATAACCCTCTCGGTAGTGGGGGGAAGATTGTTCTCACTTTTGCTGCCAGAATCACTTTCCTTGGAGATCGTAGATTCCACCTCCATCGTGATCATGTCATCACCTGAAACCCATCCGGTTATCTCCATAAATAAACCGGTGGATATCTCACTGGTAACACCTGTGTATTTAACATCGCCCGAATCATCAACCTCGTACTCCTGGTAGCGGTATGTAGAACTGTTCTGAAAGCTTACCGTTTGCCCTGATAATCCATGCAGGGTGGTATCGGCTAAAACCTCCGCGGTATTGTCGCTGAGCGAGGTATTTAACTCGACTGCAAAGAGATAGCCGAAGGTAGAAAGTATGTCAAAGTCTAACGACAGCAGGTTGCCTATGCTTCCGAGGAAGGATTGGATACTCTCATCATCTGATACCGAGTTGGAGACAGATAAATCGAAATCAAGGCCGGTACTTTCCTGATACTGCATGATCAGAAGCTTGTATCTAAGCTGCGGAGCAGGCACATCTATCTCAAATACCAACTCTTTAAGGTAATCAAGCCTTGCAAGACTACCAATGAAATAGACGGATGACACACTGCCGGTGTCCTTGAAATCATCTGAGTTAAACGGCGGGGGAGGATTTTTAAGAAAGTCCTCAGCCTTGGTGTACTTGAAGGTAAGAACATGTGATTCTCTTGGAACATCCATTGCGTTAATCAGTTTCTCAACCTCGACTTTCTGACCTTCAGTGTAAAAACCTAAAAATGAGTTTGCATCCTTCAGAACTATAGGTGCAGGCGCTTTAAGCCGTTGTGGAAAGGACTCGATTGCAGTCCCGGGTTCAATATAATCAAGCTTAAATGTGTAGTATTGCTTATCAATCTGCGGTCTATCGATGGCCTTAAGATATTCCTTAAGAGGTCTGATTTCTTCAATGCTGCCGCTTAGTATGAGTGAATTCCTGTCCTTGTCTATCTTGTAGAAGCTGCTTGAGCTGAGGAGGTTCGGAAGCATTGAAGGCACATCTTCTGCTGCGATATAATCAAGTTGAAAATACTCGGATATCTTATATTGTTTCAATATATCCTGCCGGTTTATATCAAAGAGGTAATAGATGTTGTTACTGAGGGTGTAGTCACCACCGGTTTGTACCAGTAGGAGTCGCAGTATCTCTTCAAAGCTTTTATTCTTGTATTCAAGGTTTTTAAGTGATGCGGAAGATTTATAAAGAAGTACATATTC
>DMKD01000420.1 GCA_003454605.1 Spirochaeta sp.
CAGTCCTTCGGATACGAGGTTTGAAAGAGCTTTATTCGCCGTGGTTCTGCTGACATCATACCTGTCGCAGATCATCCGTTCGGTAAGAAATTTATCTCCGACTTTAAACTGATCATCGGTAAGCAGTTCTCTGAGTTCATTGTTCAGCTGCTGGTATATAGGATCTTTATTTATCATTCTAATCAACCTACTTTACAGTATTCCATAATAATTATTATGGAATAGACTATATCATATTTTGAATGGGAATCGTTTGAAAATCAAGGGGTAAAATATAAAATTGGCTTATCCACGCTACAAATTTGCATAATAATCAGTCATTCCCCTTGACAATTGGGCGATAAGAACATAATAATTGTAACGTGGCTTATCCACTGTACAAGTAATTTAGTAACCAAGGAGATAATTATGTCGGAAAACGCATTGAGAAGATTACAGGCGCTGAACGCTGAAACTGAAATCTGGTGGGATTCTTCCCCGCTGGTATGGCCTAATTTTGTGGAATCATATATGGCTGGACTGCCCGAAGCAGACCGAGCATGGTTTAAGAAAGAAACTGATGGTATGTTTCTTGATGCCCCCGTTAGTGAATGGGCTTTCAAGGGTTGCACCACAAATCCGCCGCTGTCATGGGCAGTTATTCAGAAAAGAACTGATGAATGGATTGATGTAATAAAAGAAAAGAGAAAGAGCTATACTGGTAAATCACAGTACGGTTTATTCAAGGAAGTATATCTTGAAACAGTTAAAAGGGGCGCGGAAAAGCTTCTTCCGCTGTTTGAAGCATCTGATGGTAAATTAGGGCACATATCAGGACAGGTTGACCCCAATCTTCTCAAAGATGAAGCAGCAATGAAAGAAATGGCCGATGAGCTTGCAGCTCTGTCCCCGAATGTAATGGTTAAGATTCCTGCTTCTACTTCAGGTATTCCAGTTTTTAGATATCTTGCCTCAAAGGGAATTGCAACAAACGCAACAACCTGTTTCAACGTTCCCCAGATTATGGCTGTTGCTCATTCGGTTGCGGAAGGAAACAAAGAGTTTAAAGCATCAGGCTCCAAACGAAAGGGCTGGAAGGCTGTTATCACCCAGATGTCTGGCAGACTTGAAGATTCCGCTGCTTTCAGAGGTTATATCAATAAAATGAACATGGATATAAGCCCTCTTGAACTCCGTGTTGCATCTGAAGCTGTCGTCAAGAAAACTGCCGCTTTGCTCTCAGAACGAGATCTTCCGTTAAAGATGCTCCAGTGTTCAGCTCGAAAGCACGTAGATTTTGAAGGAAATGTATTTTATCCGCATATCGAAATGTTTGCCGGCGGCCCTCTTATTTATACAATTCCACCGACAGTAATCGGTGATTATCTCTATCACTATAGAGACAGAGAAATAGTAAACGGCTGGAATGCTGCCCCCAATGCTGCAGTAATGAAGAAACTCCTTCAGGTGCCGTATTTTGTAAAAAGCTATGAAGAAGATGGATATGCCGTTGAACAGTTTGACGAAATAACATCCCTTATAGAAAATGCAGCTGTTTTCTCTGCCGCAACTAATGATATGATAGATTTCGTAGGAAAATACGTTTAAACAAAGGCGGAATGATAAAACGACATCCATGTCGTTTTATCATTTTGAAGTTTGCTGTTGCAAACTTCACTTTCGTAAACTGCCATCCCTGGCAGAAAATATTTATAGGAGTAAAAAATGAATATTGCTATAGGATGCGATCCGAATGCTTCGGATCTGAAAAATACAGTAATAGAGCTTCTTGCTGAACTTGGGCATGAAGCTAAGGATTTTGGAAGCGATGATCCAATCTATCCTAATGTTGCTTTTGCCGTGGGTGAAAGCGTTGCAGCGGGTGAATATGATCGGGGAATCCTTCTCTGCGGTACCGGAATCGGCATGAGTATAGCAGCTAACAAGGTGCCGGGTGTTTATGCCGCCCTCTGCAGTGACGCGTACTCAGCTGAAAGATCTGTTAAGAGCAATAATGCGAATGTTATGACCTTGGGTGCTTTTACTATTGGCCGTGAGCATGCAAAAACTATTGTAAAAACCTGGGTTAACGCAGAATGGGAAACAGGCACTCGTTCTGAACCCAAGGTCAACGCTATTATTGATTATGCTGAAGGACAGAAATAATGGCACTATCTTTTGATGAAGAACTTAAATTAAAGAGAAAAGCATTAGATCTGAGGACGAATGTCCTCAGAATGATGAAGGCGTCAAGAGCCGGCCATGTCGGCGGTGCCATGTCGAGTGTAGAAATTCTGACTGCGCTCTACTTTCATGTGATGAACATCGGTCCTGAGAATATTAAGGATAATAATCGGGACAGGTTTATACTCTCAGCCGGCTGTAAGTGTCTGATTTTGTATGCGGTTCTTGCTGAAAAGGGTTTTATCAAGCATTCAGTGCTGGATACATACGGCTCTATTGGCAGCCTGCTCCCGGGGCATCCTAATATGAAGATTCCGGGTGTGGAAGCAAATACCGGTGCTCTGGGCCATGGCCTGTCTATTGCAGGCGGCA
>DMKD01000303.1 GCA_003454605.1 Spirochaeta sp.
CGACAACCGAAACCGAAACGACAATAGGAATCGCAGCGACAATCGAAACCAAAGAAATGAAGATTATAGAAAGAGCAGCAACCGCCAGCCTCAGGATCTGAAAAGACCCACAGCAGATGCAGGCGTTGAAGATCGAATTGCCTATTACAAAGCTAAATACGGTGAAGATTTCAAACCTTCAGAAGCAATGCTGAAGCAGGACGGAAGCAAAGGAAAGAAATCAGGCGGTCGGAAGAAGTCCGGACAGGGCAAGGGCGGTCAGAACAAACAGCAGCATAGTAAAGCTCAGAATAAACCGCAGCAGAAAAAGAAACAGGACCAGAAGTCCAAACCTCAAAATAAGACTCCTGACGCAGCAACTGAAAAGCCTAAGAAAGGCGGTTTTCTCGGCAGGCTGTTCGGTAAAAAGTAAGTCTTTGAAAGAAGTTCAAAAATCATTCATTTAATCAGCCGTTCCGTTGTATAATAAGGAATGGCTGATAATAACGGAAAATATATAATTTCTATCGATGCCGGAAGCACCGGCATCCGTTCCATTCTTTACGATCGCAGCGGCGAAATCATTAAACGCGAATACGAAAAAACTCCTGCCGAACACCCCGAACCGGGTGCCACTGAGCATGATCCCGAGATGCTGTGGCAGGCTCTTTGCACAACAGTGAGAGCAATATTTGCCGACGGCAGTGTCGCTCCTCATGAAATTGCGGCAATTGGTATAACCAACCAACGCTCTTCTTTCTGCCTCTGGGATAAAAAAACCGGTGAGCCGCTCACGAAGTTTATCAACTGGCAGGATGTCCGCGCCGCCGACACAATAGCTGCGATGAACCGCCATCCTGTCTGGATGCTGCTGAGGGGGGCGATGAAGCTGTTCAGCCGTATCATCAACAGTACAATCCTTATTGCGACATCGATGCTTGTATTGAATACCGATCATACAATCGGAAAGGTCCGCTGGCTGCTGAACGAACGTCCTGATCTTGAGAAAAAATGCCGCCGTGGAGAAGCCGTGTTCGGTACCATCGACAGCTGGTTTATCTATAAGCTGACAGGTGGAAAAAATCACCTCACTGATTATACAAACGCAGCATCTACGGCAATGTTCAACCCCTTTGACCTTAAGTGGAACGGCATATACTGCAATATTTTTAATATTCCAATGAAGATGCTGCCCGAGGTTGTCGACACAAACGGTTATTTCGGCGATGTCGAGGAAGAGCTCTTCGGCGCGGCGATACCCATTCGGGCCGCCGTAGGTGATCAGCAGTCATCGCTTTTCGGCCACGGCTGCTACAATCCGGGTGATGTGAAATGCTCACTGGGTTCCGGTTCTTTCGTCTGTGTAAATGTTGGAGAGAAGGGAAAGGTCTCGAGACGCGGATTATTCCCGCTCATTGCATGGGTTATCGACGGAAAGCCTACCTACATGCTTGAGGGGCAGGTTGCCACAACAGGAACCCTGATTGACTGGCTTGGTCAGGGGATTGGTCTTTCCGATACACCGGCCGAACTGAATGAGCTTGCCGCAGCCTGTGAGGATTCTGAAGGGGTATACTTCGTTCCCACCCCCACTGGAATAAGGTTCCCTTATTTTGTTCCGGGCGCCAAGGCTTCAATCGTCGGACTGTCGCTTAATACCGATAAGCGTCATGTTGCCCGCGCGGTCCTGGAGGGTATTGCTCTCCGTATTCAGGATATTCTCGAAGGTGTTGAAAAGGATGCTAATACAACTATAACCGAAATCATGACCGACGGAGGCGTGAGCCGTTCCGACATCCTGATGCAGTGCCTTGCCGATTACTCAGGCTGTCAGGTTGAGCGCGCGCCCGAGCCCGATATGACCGCCGCCGGTGCCGCCTACATGGCCGGACTCTCCTGCGGTTTCTGGGAGGATTATAAGGAGCTTATGACGCTTCGGAAGGGGTATGACACATTCAAGCCCTTTCTTGCCGAGGAGCTTCGGGAGCAGAAGAAGGCGAAATGGAAAGAGCTTTTGAAGCATTTACTCAAAGTAAAGCTATAACTGAGAGATTTGAATGATAAATGATTGGACTTTGATTATGTTAAAATATATTTTGATTTTTTCCTGTGGTACCATTGTTGGATGGGGAATAGAGGTTATATGGAGACGTTTTCTAGGAGAAGCCAGACGTTGGATCAACCCGGGATTTTTAAGCGGGCCATGGCTTCCGCTTTATGGTTTCGGCAGCATCTTTCTCTATCTGTTTTGTCTTCCCGAACCTCCGCTTTATATCCTTGCTCCTGTCTTTCTTGTTGTGTTAACTGTTCTCGAATATATTGCGGGAGTGATCTTTATCGGATATTTCAAGATCAGGCTATGGGATTACTCCAGGAACCGTGGAAACATCAAGGGGCTGATATGTCCTCTGTACAGTTTTTTATGGATGGGGCTGGGGGTATTCTTCTACCTGGTGATCTTCACTCGTTTGAATAGTATGGTTGAGATGCTTTACAGGCATCTTGAAATATCATTTTTCATTGGTATCTACGGGGGACTCTTTGTGACTGATTTATGGCAGTCATTTAATCTTGCTGCTAGGATTAAGTCTTTTGCTAGTGAAACTGAAGAGAAGTTGTCTGTGGATTTTGAACGTTTAAAGCTTGAGTTGAGGGATCGTGTACAGTTCGGGGTTATCAACAGAACCCATTTCCTTCTTCCTTTTTACGGAGAGCTTGGTGCTTCTTTTCGGGAGCAGCTGAAAAAACATAGGTGGAGAAAGAAGACGGAATAAAGAAATGGCATTTGCTACAGTGCTGTCGATTGTTCAGCCGGTTGAAGGATAACGCTCTTTTAACTGCAGTGGAACAACCGTTACAATTAGCGGCACGCCGGTATAGCAGATCTTCTCTATCCGCTCAATATCCGAATCTCTGTCTTTCAGATTAAGGCGAGCTGCTTAA
>DMKD01000048.1 GCA_003454605.1 Spirochaeta sp.
TCAACCTTCATAACCGCAGATTATTTTGACATTGGATTTAATGCCTCTGCTTGCGGAGAATACTATTTTTATCCCGCGGGATACTCCCTGACACTTGGAGGTCTTTTTGATTTCACATTCTTTAATGCATCAGGAATTTCCGAGCAGACAAAAAATATTATAGGCTCTTTTGGTCTTACTTCTACTTTTTCACCTCCGCTCAGAACATATCTAAGCTCTATCCTGACAGTTTCAACCGGAGTGTCGTATTTCAGGGCTGTTACTGATATTGGAACTGCATATACCTCAGTGATCCCTTTTTTTTCGGGTGGTATAGGACTTGCTGCAGAAGTGAGTCCTGTAGTCAGTCTTGCTGCTAAGGTGGATTACCGGGTATATATGGAAAAAACTATTGTCTTAACTGGATTTCTACCTTCTATTGCATTACAATTTAATTTATAATATGAAAATACTGTATAAATTACTGATAATACTATTTCTTGCTATTGTTTCGTCCTGTGGAGAACCTCTGTACTTTGCCGAATTACTTGATGGACCAATCACTGAAGATCAATCAGGAACAGAGACCGGTACAGGCGGTGAGCAGTCTATTCGTGCTGACTATGTAATCATTTCTGAGCTGAATCAAAGTGAGGAGACAGCAGGCGGAGCTGTTAGTGTTAGCTTCAGAATTAAGAACATCGGTATTGATGACGGAATTGCGGATATCCAATGGAAGGCTTATATTTCTGAAGACACTGTAATCGGAAGCGGCGATATGCTTATAGACAGTGGTGCGTACCAGGCTCTCGGAGTTAATGATATTTCAGATGAAATCATCTGCGAGGGAACCTGGCCTGCGAGCTCTGAGGATTGTCCTTATTATGTCCTGATTTCTCTTGAATCGGCTGATGATGCTGAATTCGACAATAATGTGTTAACAAGTTCATCGACAACGGTATATGGTTCAGAAAGAGATGATGTTGACTATGAAATAGTGGAGATTGCCGAGCCCACAGCCTCCTCTGAACCCGGTTCTGCTCTGCATGAGAGTTTTACTCTAAAAAACATTGGCACAGACAATGGTACTGAAGATGTGTACTGGAAAGCGTATCTGTCTGATGATTCAGAGCTGGATATTAACGATGATATTATCGCCGAAGGTTTTACCGAGGCTCTTGCCGCAGGTGCTGATATTGAAATCGAAATAACAGCGAACTGGCCTTCTGCTTCCGGACTCTACTACATTGTAGTTGAGCTTGTAAGTGTAGAAGACGTGAATCAATGGAATGACAGTCTCACGAGCAATCTGTTCACGGTTAATGCTGCCGGGGGGGTGGTTGACTATGCTGTTACCGGTTTATCCAGGAATTATCCCTTTGTGGTCGCTGAATCTTTCTGTTCTGAAACATTTGATATTGTGAATCTTGGAGGAGAAGAGGGAGTCTATGATATTTCATGGGAAGTATATGCGTCTGATGACGCTGTACTGAGCATCGGAACAGATGATCTGGTTGCTGAATCAGGGGGCAGCCCTCTTTCTCCGCTTGCATCTGAATTACCATATGAAAATTTATCAATCAATGGGACATGGCCCGATTCAGCCGGTGAGTATTATCTGATTGTAAAAATTGCAGCTGATGACGACAGCGCCGCTGAGAATGATGTAACGGCAGCCGGACCATTTACCCTGGTAACACCACCTGATTATATCATAGAAGGGGTTGAGTTTATATTGGGGAATGAACTGCCCGGAACTGAATTAAGCGAGACCGGCACTTATAATTTTAATATTCATGAAAATATTGATTCGGGAGGCAGTCAGATAATAGGTTGGGAAGTATTTGTTTCTCTAGACCCTGTATTGAATACTTTTGATCATGAACTGACCAATGGCACTATCAGTCCGCTTGACGCCCTGGGTACTTCTCCGGTGATATCTTTCAATGATGTCACTTATGAATCCAGGTGGCCTGAAATGGGCAGTTACTATTACGTTATAATAAATATTGCAGCCGGGGATGATATTAATCTCACTAATAACACCTGGGTATCACAGAAGCTTAGTATTCCTTCAGTCTATGACGAAGAAGAACCCAATGACGGTTACTGGACTGATCCAGCAAATCCAATCACAAATTGTTCTGTGCTGGATGGTAAACTTACTTCAGCAGTGTTGTCGGTAAATGAACTTATTAAAATAGAAGCCTTTGGTGATCAAGGAGGTTATGATACCTATAAATTTAGATCTTCAACTGATTGTTCTGTTGCCGAAATAATTGCAGAATGGTTGATCGGTGGTAATGAAATTGATCTGATTCTCTGGACTGATGCTGGAATGGTTGATGAGTCGTTGTCGCCTGCTTCAGGTAAGGATACAATCCTATACAGTAACCTCAGTTCTGATGTAAATTATTACCTTGGAGTATCAATGACTAATGCTATGAAAGATGAACCCTATACCGTAACTATATACGGCAGAGAATAACCTCTCTGCCGTTAAATAATAAAATCTAAAATAATCCTTTAACTCTACCAGTTTCAACATCAACATCAATCCTGCGGAATGCGGGATCAGAGGCTGTTCCGGGCATCAGCTTTATTCCGCCTGCTACCGGTACAATGAAGCCTGCACCCTGATAGATGAGAACGTCGCTTATTGGAAGGATCCAGCCGGTCGGTCTGCCTTTTAGTGTCGGGTCGTGAGATAGACTGAGATGTGTTTTCACCATGCATGTACCGAGACTGCTGAGGTTTTTATCAGCCTGAATGTTTTCAAGTTTCTTTCTGGCATCGGCCGTATAACTGACGCCCGCTGCTCCATATACCTCTTTGGCTATAAGCTCGATACGCTTCTCAAGCGGAGTATCGTCAGAGTAGAGGAATTTGAAATCAGGTTTTTCCTCACATGCTGAAACAACGGCTTCTGCAAGTTCGACAGCACCTTCGCCGCCTTTTTCCCAATGTTTTGATACGGCGACTCTTGCACCGGCTTTTACGCAGGCATCTTTAATAACCTGAATTTCATTGTCGGTGTCCGTGTAAAAGTGGTTGATGCAGACCACAGCTGGAACGCCGCTTTTTTTAACTGTTTCGATATGGGCCATGAGATTTTCCATGCCTTTTTCGACAAGTTCAGTATTCTCATCAATATAAGCCTTATCAAGCGGTTTACCAGGCGCTACACGCGGGCCGCCGCCGTGCATTTTAAGTGCTCTGACGGTACAAACGATGACCGAACAATTAGGCGTAAGACCTGAGAACCGGCACTTGAGATTCCAGAATTTTTCAAAACCAATATCTGCGCCAAATCCGCTTTCAGTTACATGATAATCGGCGAGCTTAAGTCCAAGCCTGTCTGCTATAATAGATGACTGTCCTATTGCAATGTTTGCAAAGGGGCCAGCATGCACCAGCACGGGCTGCCCCTCAATGGTCTGCATGAGGTTGGGATTGATTGCCTTTGCCATGATAGCTGTCATCGCGCCGTCAACCTCAAGGTCAGCAGTAGTTACAGGATTTCCCTTTTTATCATATGCAACAATCATCTTGCTGATGCGCTCTCGCATATCCTTGAGGTCGCGGGCTACAGCAAGGATGGCCATGATCTCGGAGTATACAGTAATCTGGAACCCGCTTTTCATGATAAAGCCGTCCATTTTCCCGCCTATGCCGATCATTATTTCCCTCAGAGCCTGAGCTGAAAAGTCTATGGACCAGCCGATTGCCGGGTTGCGCGGGTCAATATCGAGCCGTTTAAGATTTTTCTTTTCTAGGGTGGCATCACCGTAGTTGAACTCGTGCTGAAGGCGGCTTGTGAGTGCTACCATGGCAAGGTTATGCGCGTTGGTTATAGCGTCTATATCGCCGGTAAGCCCCAGACTGAAATCAGTGAGCGGGATACACTGCGCTAAACCGCCTCCCGCAGCAGAGCCTTTAATGTTGAATGTGGGTCCGCCCGATGGCTGGCGTATCGCTCCTGTTACCGATTTACCTATTTTACCAAGGCCCTGAACTAGCCCCATTGTAGTGGTGGTTTTACCTTCTCCGAGGGGGGTGGGGGTAATAGCTGTAACTTCAATGTATTTACCGTCCGGCTTATTCTTAAGTCTGTCAAGAATTGTTCGATAATCAAGTTTTGCGAGGTAGTGTCCATACGGCAGAACTTCCATTTCATCTAATCCGAGTTGAACCGACAGTTCTTTTACGGTTTTCATATTCTGCTCTGAAAGCTCAGCAATCTCCCAGTCTTTGAGTTTTGTGGGATCTATGTTCATTTTTGTCTCCGTGTTTATCTTTTGAAATAATTCTTAGTATACCAACAGGGCATCTTTCATATACTGGTTGTATTCAGCTTCATACATAAAGGGCGAAATTAAGCCGCCCACATAAGTGGCGGTATATAAAACAACCGAGGTGATTTGTAGACCGAGGCTGTTAGTTAAAAGAAAAGCCACAGGTAGTAAAGCGGTTGTTCCGACACTTGCCCAGGCCAGCTCATTAAAACCCTGCATGAAGTTGCCGCCGATACCGAAGGTGACAGCATTGACAATCATGTTTACTGCTGCGTTCTCTTTTTTATTTTCATCGTAGATTGCTCTTCTGACTTCTATATCGGTAGACTGCATTCTCGCTTTATTCAAATCCAATTCTTTAAATTCAGCAAAATAGAAAAAACCAATCTGCCCTATGTATTCTGAAAGGGTGGCAGCATCATAGTTCGTAGAATCAGCTCCCTCATCCGTCACTGCTGATGCGCCTGCCACTTCAGATGCAATTTCCGCAGAGAGTTCAAGAAAATTATCCATATTAACAGCATTTTTTTTCACAGATTGTTCAATTTCACCTGTCTCTATATTAATCTTGTCTATAACAAGGATGAATTTATTTCCAAACTTGCTGAGATTACCTAGAAAAAGATAATTGACCGCAAGCAGCTCTCCAATTTCAGATGCGGAAGCGTCATTAGTGAGCCCCTTCATTTGAAGGCTGTGTTCATCGAGTATGGATTGCATGTTGCCGCGTTCAAGAACGATATAACTTCCGGTTGCGACTAAATCAGAACGAAATAGATCAGCAATTGCCATAGCGTCGGATTCGTCTACGTCTTTTGCTTCAAAATCAAGGACTGCAACACGATCTTTTGAGAAAAGCGGGGATGCAGCTAAAACGGTCATGATAAGGATGAAAAATATAATTTTTTTTATATTCATAAAATGCTCCATTTATCTATATTCATTTAGTTCAACATAATAGTAGTATTTCTCTAGTCAGCTGTCAACGAAACAATAATAAAAAAGCAGCAGACATTGTGGCCTGCTGCCTGTTATTCATAAATAAAAATAATGAAATTAAACTTCGTTTGCAGTCTTGAGAATACAGTGAAGTAGTACATTAACACCGTTTTCACAATCTTCGTAAGAGGTTTCTTCACATTCTACATGGCTTCTGCCGTTGATAGAAGGGACGAAGATCATTGCACCGCGGGTAACCTGGTTAACTTCACTCATATCATGACCT
>DMKD01000237.1:0-1677 GCA_003454605.1 Spirochaeta sp.
CCGCTATAGGAAAACCTTCAGCCTCCCGCGCAGTGGGTGCGGCAAATGGTCGCAACCCTATTTCACTGATCGTTCCCTGTCACCGTGTGATAGGCAGCAGCGGGAAACTGACCGGCTACGCTCACGGACTGGGGGCTAAGAGGTGGCTACTGGAGCTTGAGGCCAAGGGCCGCTAAAAGGGTTGAATTGTAACATGAGAATCCACCGCTCGAAGCAGCTAATTTAAAACTTGATATTAATGTATAGACATCTGAGGTTGGAATTTCATAAAGTCGGAGATTTTCAATCTCACGACTTTTGAAATTTCCTCTATAAACAATTTTTTATTAAAACCAGTATGAACAGCAGACTTATAGAGTATACTTAATCAACATGAAAATATTCTACGCCATTAATTTTGATGAAACAACAATGCTGAACCTCAAGAAAGTTCAGGATGATCTGCGTGACAAGGTATATAGAGGCCGATGGACTGAACCGGAAAACTTTCACATAACGATGCATTTTGTGGGTGAAATAGAAGATAAAGAGCTGCCGTTTTTCAAGCAGGCACTCGATAAATCAGTTGAGGGGATGGACGCCTTCAATCTGAGGTTCACCTCATACGGATCATTCAGACGAGGCCTGCAGGATTTAATCTATGTGAAGGCAAAATACTCTGGTGATTCAATGCTGCACATTTCTGAATCACTCCGCCGGAATGCAGGCCGGGGTGATGATATACCGCTTAAACCCCATATTACCCTTGTGAGACGAGCCGAAATGAATCATAAAACTCTGAAGGTAGTAAAAAAACAGCGCTTCAACCTTCCACCCATTGAAATCAAATCAATAGAACTTATGGAAAGCAGGAAGATTGAAGGCAAGATTACTTATTTTCCACTTTACTCGGTCAGCCTCAAAAGATAACCATTTGGAGCTGAAAGGCTCTTACTCTACCGGAAGCCCGCTCGGCACCCAATCGCTCATTCCATGGCGCATGTTATAAACCTTGGTAAATCCAGCATCAATCAGCATTTTGGAAGCAACAGTACTGCGGTTTCCTGATGCGCAATAGAGCAGAATATCTTCATCCTTAAATTTTTCCAGACTGCTTAAATTATCTGCAAAGATTTGAACAGGCAGCAGGTTCGCTTCCGGCACGTGACCGGAATTATATTCACCCGAGGTTCTGACATCGATTATAACAGGGCTAACATTCTTTATAAGATCAGAAGCCTCTGCTGCCGACAACTCATGGTAATTGGGGTTTTCCAGTTCAAGAACATGAAATACACCCTTTCGCTCTCCGAGAGTGAATGCATAATCACCGCTTTCTTTCATCTTCACGTACGATTTCTCAGTTGCAGGCCTTGGCATTACAGTATCAATTTCAAGATCTGCGACCATGAAATCATAGGCGCCGGTTTTTTCAAAATCGAAAACAATATAATCTCCGCGATATATTGTGAAATCGAGATCTGTCGGTCCTTCATCTACCTGGAGTATTCGCAGACCGCCCTCTATAACTCCTGATGGTCCGGACAACTCGGTGATTTCAGCCTTACCGCCTGCCGCTAGAGAAAAAACAATAAAAAAACTTAGTAAAATTATATTTAAAACCTTCATAGATCTCCTCCTGATATCCCCTCCCTATATAGTATAATTACTATATTCCTGATTGTCCAGTTTTTTCGC
>DMKD01000237.1:1814-3416 GCA_003454605.1 Spirochaeta sp.
CCGATAATGAGCCTCACTATATTTGCGGGTGCAGCTCAGTTTATGGCTATAAGTCTCATAAACCAGAACAAGAGTTTTATTGAGATTGGGCTGGCAATATTTCTGCTGAACGCTCGCCATATGGTATACGGCTTTTCCGTTCTCGAACGCTATGCTCCCTTCAAGCGCTTTAAGAAATATCTGATATTCGGGCTCACCGATGAAACCTATGCCTTAATCACAACAGTTGAACCGCCAGATGATGCTGACCCTGAGTTTTTCGATTTCTGTATAACAGCCCTGAACCAGAGCTACTGGACTACAGGAGGTATTCTGGGTGCCCTCCTGGGTACATTCATCTCATGGAACGCCCCGGGACTGGATTTTGCTTTAACTGCCCTCTTTGTGGTACTGATGATAGAACAAATCCGGACTCTTAAGCGTCCGGGACCATTCCTCCTGGGACTCGCTGCACCAGTCCTGTTTTACGCCCTTGGATTCACTGATCAAGCCCTCTTTCTGGGAATAGTGATCAGTTCAGCAGGATGTTTTTTTATGAAAAAGAAAAAGACAGTCCCAGAGACTGAAGAGGGTGCTGATGTATAAAATAGTAATAGCAATTGCGGTTATGACTGCCGCAACCCAGCTAACACGCTTCTTCCCGTTTCTGCTGTTCTCAAAGAAGGAACCGCCCAAACGTCTGCTCACGGGTGCAAAACTGATTCCGGGAGCAGTGATGACAGTGCTCGTCGTTTCAAGTATGCCTCATAATCTGAACTTCTGGGCACCTGAAACCTGGATTCCATGGGCAGGAGTAGCTGTGGTCAGCATTCTACATTTACAGTTTAAACATCCGCTGGTAAGTATCTTCGGCGGAACCGGGGTTTATATGACCCTGCTGCACTTTTTAGGATAGGCCGCCCGTAAAGTCTGTTACCAGATTAACTCAGCTCCAAGTTCCGCGATTTTCATATCCCTGCTCAATATAGGCATATTCTCAACAATTGATTGAGCAGCAAGCATTTGATCAAAGGGATCTCTATGCGAATTTGGTATTTCGGATATTTTAATGGAATGAAAAAGATTGATAGGAAGGATTTTAAAACTATTCTTTTGAAGGTTATCGGCTATGAAAATATTAATGTCTTCTGTTATTTCCAATTTTCCGGCTCTGGTTTTAATTGCTATCTCCCATACTGAAGCCGTGCTTAAATAAATATCGTTTTCAGTATCAGCAATAAGCTTGCGGGCAGGCGGTGAAAGCATCGGATGATCGGCAATCCACCATAGAAAAGCGTGTGTATCAAGAAGATAATTCATAATCCCCAGTCTGATAATTCTTCTTCCGACATTGGAGAATCAAAATTGGGATTTATTATAAATTTGCCCTTTGCTGAACCGGGGATCCTGCTTGTTCCCTCCAAGGCACCAACCGGAACAAGCTTAACGAGCGGTTTTCCAGCTCTCGCAATAATTACTTCATCCCCCGACAGAGCTTTATTTATCAATTTAGAAAAATGTGTTTTTGCCGAATGTATATTTTCTGTTATTATCATATCTTCCACCCCTATTACAAAGATAGCTTAGTCCATAGACTTAGTCAAGTTGGGCTGGTCTAAAAAT
>DMKD01000038.1 GCA_003454605.1 Spirochaeta sp.
GCAGATTTCCATCAGTGAAGTTTGACGGCATGCCGTCAAACTTCACTGATGGAAATCTGCCTTCCATGGCAGAACTTTTAGGAGCAAGCATGAGTAAAAATATTGTAGTAGGTATTATAGGCGCCGGCCGAATCGGGCAGGTGCACGCTAAGAGCATAGCATATGAGATTCCCGGAGTTTCAATCAAGACGGTTGCTGATCCCTTTCTTACAGATGAAGCAGCTGAGTTGATGAAGAGCCTTGGTGCCGAGAAGGTATCTAAGGATTATAAAGAGATTATCAATGATCCTGAAATAGAGGCAGTATTTATCTGTTCTTCAACCGATACGCATTCTCCCATCTCTCAGGAAGCAGCAATAGCCGGAAAGCATGTTTTTTGTGAAAAGCCGGTCGATCTTGATATTGAAAAAATCAAGAAAACCCTGAAGGTTGTTAAGGACTCAGGCGTAAAGTATCAGGTGGGTTTTAATCGCCGCTTTGATCATAATTTTGCTGCAGTTGAAAAAGCTGTGACAGACGGAAAGGTCGGTGATGTACATATCGTAAAGATTACCTCCCGTGATCCTGAGCCGCCGCCTGTCTCATATGTGAAGGTTTCCGGCGGAATTTTCTACGATATGGTTGTCCATGATTTTGACATGGCCAGGTTTGTGACAGGAAGCGAGGTAACTGAGGTCTTCGCCGCTGCATCAGTACGTGTAGATGAAGAAATCGGTAAGGCCGGTGATTATGATACAGCCGTAGTAACCTTGAAGTTTGAGAACGGCGCAATTGCCGTGATCGATGCAAGCCGCAAGGCTGTATACGGTTACGACCAGCGTGTCGAAGTTTTCGGAAGCAAGGGTTCGGTCGCAATAGGGAACGATATCCTTACAACTGCAGTCATAAGTAATGCAGAGGGTGTAACAGCAGAGAAGCCTAAGTATTTCTTCCTGGAACGCTATATGGGTGCATTTACTGAAGAGAAAGTGCAGTTCTTTGATGCCATAAAGAATAATACAACTCCTCCGGTTGGAGGCTACGACGGCCTTATTTCAGTAGTGATTGCTGAAGCTGCCAAGAAATCGGCAGCAGAGAACAGACCTGTAAAAATTTCTGAAATTACAGATCTTAATGTATAAATCTTAGGAGCAAGAAAATGATAGATAGATCAAAAATTAAACTGGCCTGTGCGCCGATTAACTGGACTAATGACGACGCCCCTGAACTCGGTGGTGAGCTTACTTACCAGCAGTGTCTGAGTGAGATGGCCCTCGCAGGATATCAGGGAAGTGAAATAGGAAATAAATATCCCAAAGATGCTGATGTTATGAACAAGGCTCTGAAACTCAGGAACATGACTATCTGTAATTCCTGGTTCAGCTGCTTTTTTACAACAAGACCTGAAGCCTTCACTATTGAATCCTTCATTAAAACCCGGGACTTTCTATATGCTACCGGTGCGAAGGTAATCGGTATCTGTGAAGTAGGAATGAGTGTTCAGGGAGACACCGGCTGTCCGCTGACTGAAAACTCACCGACACTTACCGACAAGCAGTTTAAAATGATTGCAGACGGCTGTAACAAGCTGGGTGAACTTGCAGCAGAGAAGGGGATGCAGGTTGCTTACCACCATCATATGGGAACAGGTATTCAGACCATCGAGCAGTACAGCAAGCTGATGGATCTTACAGACCCGAAACTTGTTAAATGTCTGCTTGATACCGGTCACTGGACATATGCAGGAGAAGATGCAGTAGAAGCCTATAAAAAATTCATCGATCGAACAGCTCATATCCACCTCAAAGATCTGCGAAAGGCCGTTTGGGATAACGTAGGACCCAAGCGATACAGCTATGTCGGCTCTGTAATCGAAGGTGTTTTCACTGTACCCGGAGACGGCGACATGGTTGACTGGGACGGAGTTTTCGATGTAATCAAAAACAGTAATTATGAAGGCTGGATTGTAGTTGAAGCTGAGCAGGATCCTGCTCTCTATGATCCGCTGGAATATGCTCAGAAAGCTAGAGCATTTATAAAAGAAAAGCTGGACGTATAATACCGGGACGGGGGAAGATATGGAATTTGGATTGCACGGGCTGCTTGTCCGTTATTCTAATGTAGCAACTGATATCATGATTGCTGCTGAAACGGGTTATGATGCTGTTGAACTGCATACAGATAAACTGGACCGATACCTCGCGTCCGGTTTTACCGGAAAAGATATTAACAAACTGCTTGATAAGCATAAGATGAAGGTCAGCTGTATTGATATCATCGGTGAGGTTGAAACACAGGACCCCGCTAATTTCGAGAAGGTTATGGCGAAAGCTGAACTTCTTACTGATACCGCAGTAGAAATCGGCTGCAGTACTATTCAGCTTAATGCATTTATGGAACTTGCAGACCGATCTGAGAAAGAGAATATCGATCTGACCGCTTCGAACATAAGAAAAATATGTGAGCTCGGAAAGAAGAAGGGGATAAGATTTCAGTACGAAGGTGCTGCCTGGACCCCGATTCATTCACTCGAACAATGTCAGAAACTTGTTGAAGAAGTCGGTATGGATAATTTCGGCTTTGTTATTGACTTCTGGCATTTCTGGGC
>DMKD01000282.1:0-5368 GCA_003454605.1 Spirochaeta sp.
GATGGAAGCTATAATGGATATCAGTCTGCTGTCGGGGAGGGTCAGAGGATCACCCCCCGTTAAGAGGATCTCCTTTATTTCAGTATGCGCGGCAAGATAGTCAGTAATCGCTGCGAGCTCTTTGTCTGTCAAAGCACCGTGCATGCCGCCCGAAAATGAGCGTCTGAAACAATGCCTGCAGTACATGGCACAGCGGTCGGTAACGAGGATCAGAGCGCGGTCGGGGTATCGGTGAACAAACCTCGGAACGGGGGAAAACTTCTTCTCACCGAGAGGATCGGCAAGCTCATATTCTTTAACGTCGAATTCTCTGACATCTGGAATAATCTGTCTGAGAATTGCGGCCCGTCCCTTTTCATCGGCATTAATCGCGGTGTCAAGATAGTATCCGGTTGTTAAAAACGGAAGATAATCGGTTCTTCCTGATTCAACCGCTTCAAACCATTCCCGTCCGGAATCATTAATTTTTATATCATCGGCACCAAGGATGCCGCTAAGTGCAGTATAGCTGTCAATTCCGCTCATTTCGTCGAAATATTAGCATATAAATCATTTGACTTAAAGCCTGCTAAATTCGACAATAGAGGAGATGAACATGCTGAAAAAAGTCATCGTAATCACATCATTAAGCATTCTCGCGTTTATTCTGAACCAGTTCACGATTGGCATTATATTCGGTGTTGACTTCATCCTGGGCTCAATACCGGTCTTGATAGCTGCCGTACTCTTCGGTCCTGTCGGTGGAATAATAACAGCATTAGCATCGAGTATGTCCACCTATTTCATATGGAACCATTTCAATGCCTTTCCGGGTTTTATTCTGGAAGCCGTTTTTATGAGCATCATGTTCCGCAAAACAAAACTGAACCTTGTTGTCATTGATATCATATACTGGTTTACCCTCGGGATCGCTTCTGTATTTATTTTCTACAGACTAACAGGCGGGATGGCCTTACGAAATGTTGAGATGATAGGATTAAAGCAGGCAGTAAACGGCATCGTTAACTCGGTGGTTGTAAATCTTATCTTTTTTCTGGCTGCAAAAATACGGCCTGCAACGCATATTGATTACAAACGGTTCAACAGTATAGAGAATATCTTTTTCAGTTTCATTGTTGCCGTAATTATTTTCTCGCTTTTCGCACAACTGTCATATTCAAGTATTCTGAATGAGCGAAGACATACCGAGGCAATTACCGACAGGCTCGATGCTGCCCTTAGCGGAATCGAATCAACCATATCCATATGGGCGGACGGTTATCTGATTCTCACCGACCACGTCAACAGCGGGAATAACCCTGAAGCAGAATATCTATCACTGCTTGAAGATATTCCGGCTGTAAAATACATACTGATAACGGATACTGAAGGTAATATTAAGAATACCTATCCAAAAAGCGATCTGTTTCCGGACAGAACCAATCTCCCTGATGACCGGAGTATTCGTGTTTTTTCGTGTACAAACCTTAATAAGGCTATGTCTGATGCAAATTTTATTGCCGTGACGTCTGTTATTGATCCCTCATCCGACAATTCAGACTTATCTGTTTTCCTGATTGATTTCGAAGAGATATTTGATGATCTCATGGAACTTCTTGCCAATGAAGGACAGAATTTCAAGATAGCAGCGGGAGAGAATGAGATAGCCTTTCTCTCGTTGCAGCCCGACAGCGGAATAGACTTAAGCAAAATGTTTGCCGATGCTGAAGCAATAGAGAATGAAGACGGTATCAGGATTTGGTATCCGGATAAAAAAATGCCGAAAATAGAGAGACGGAGAAAATCAGTGTTCTTAAACATTGGAGAAATAAAATTAACCGGATGGCAGATCTATGCGGCCGAATCATCCGAAGCTATGTTCAACAGTATTTTCATCATCAATACTTCATATTTAAAGATAATCAGCGCATTCATTATTGCACTGAGCACGTTTTCACTCCTCCTTGTCTCAGGAATAACCAGGCCTCTAAAGATGCTGTCTGAGGTAATAAATAAACTCAGGGAAAATCCGGATAGAAATAGTGCTCTAAACTGGCCTGAGACGAATATTAATGAAATCAGATCTGTGAGCGATTACCTGAAGAAACTGCTTCTATCAAGACAGCAGTATATATCAGAACTCAGACAGAGCAATCAGAGGCTGACAACGACTCTTATGTCTATAGGAGATGGTGTAATTGTAACTGATGCTGATAACAGGATCGTGATTATCAACAAGATTGCTATCAATCTCACAGGCTGGAGTAAAGTAGAGGCAGTCGGAGTTCCGGTTGATGATGTGCTGCTGCTCTCGAGCTCTGATGCTGCGATGCTGCAGAGTGAATCATCGGAAAGCTTCGACCGCTCTGAGTATATTCTGACTTCAAAAAACGGCAATCAGTTCAGGATAATCGGTACATCATCTCCTATTATCATTGAGAATAAAGTACTTGGATCCATTGTAGTTTTCCGCGATGAAACAGAGCGAATAAGACAGGGGAATCAGTTGAAAAACGCCCAGAAGATGGAGTCAATCGGGCTGCTTGCCGGCGGGATTGCCCACGACTTCAACAATCTTCTCACCGGAGTGATGAGCTATGCCGACATAATCGATGCGAGACTCGAAGACGACGATCAGCTGAAGGAGTATTCAACAACAATACTAGATACCGGTGAAAAAGCGGCGGGTCTTGTGCAGCAGCTGCTGTCATTCGCCCGTAAGGGAAGTTTCATCCGAACAGACGTAAATCTGCATGAAGTGATCAAAAAAACAGTCCATCTGCTTGATGCCGGAAATGCAAAAGGATTTAAGACTGAAACCAACCTCAGCTCCGATGAGGTAAGTATCCGGGGTGATGAGACGATGCTTCAGAGTATGCTCCTAAATCTGGGTGTGAATGCGAAAGATGCCATGCCCGGCGGCGGAATTATAAGCTTTTCAACCGAAAAAACAAAGCTTGATGCAGATTTCTGTAAAACCTCAACCTTTCCACTGACCCCGGGCAGCTTCGTTCTCCTTAAGGTTGCTGATACCGGAACAGGTATTCCGCCTGAGAATATTGAGCAGATTTTCGAGCCCTTCTTCACAACGAAATCAACCGGAAAAGGCGTCGGTCTGGGTCTCGCCGCCGTGTACGGCACAGTCCAGGAGATGAGCGGTTCCATCACCGTAAGCAGCAGTGAAGATACCGGAACTACATTCAGCATTTATCTTCCTCTCATAAAAACTTGACAAATCATATCCATCCTCTTAATGTTAAACATCAAATAAAAAGAGGAAAAAATGAAAAAACCTAAAGAGGGCATGAAAGCCTACTACGGAATCACCTTTCTAATCGGAATCGGCTTTTTTACAATGGGTCTTATGGATCCTCTCTACGATACCTATGTTCCGATGTTTCTGAGTAACTATCTTGAATCGGACAGTCTTGTCGGCTCAATTATGGGTATCGATAACATCTTCGCCATCTGTCTCATACCGATTGTCGCGGCGCTTTCTGATCGTACGAGGACTTCTATCGGCAGACGCATGCCGTATATAATTGTAACCCTTCCTCTAACAGCAATATTCTTTTCACTGCTCCCGGGTGCGGCTCTGAAATCACTTCTGTTTCTGATTATCTGTATCTTCTTTCTGAATGTATTCAAGCAGGCTGCCCGCGGGCCGATTGTTGCATTAATGCCGGACATTATTCCCGGAGAATACCGTTCTGAAGCCAATGGAGTCATCAACACGATGGGAGGTATCGCTGCTATAGTAGGCACGGTCGCTCTGGCTAGACTCTACGATGTTAAGGTAAAAATACCGATTTTCGGCGACAGTCTCATCCCCTTCGAGTCATCGTCAGCGGGAGCCGAGTCAACATATATCGGAAAACTTCCTTTCGTGATATCCGGTCTACTTGTAATCCTGGCTGTCATTCTTCTTTTTGCCTTCGTGAAAGAGAAAAAAAATGCCGAAGATTCTGAAGATAAAACACCTCCCGTATTCAAATCTCTTAAGTTGATCCTTACAGCCGAGAACAAGAGCGCAGTGCTTATACTCATCTCACTACTGTTCTGGTTTATCGGGTACCAGGGTGTTCTACCCTGGGTAGGTATATATTCGAAGGAATTTCTTGAATTGTCTCCGGGTACAGCCGCTCTTTCATCCGGAATGGTTGGAATTGCCTATGCCCTGTTTGCTATTCCCTCAGGGATTATCGCTCATAAAATCGGCCGAAAGAGGGCCATTCGCATCTCTTTAACTGCTGTTGCTGTAATACTTGTTCTCTGCTTCATCCATGACCCCGTCACCAGCGCAATGGGAATATCCGGTTCAGCGCAGTACATGAGTTTCTGGGCTCTCCTGTTCTTATTCGGGATGTTCTGGGTATCGATTGTTACAAACTCGTTTCCGATGCTGTGGCAGATGGCTACCTTCACCGACATGGGAATCTATACAGGCCTGTATTACTTCTTTTCACAGGCGGCGGGTATCGTAGCACCTGTTCTGACAGGAGGTTTGCGGGATCTCTTCGGCGACCGTATCATATTTTTGAGCGGAGCAGTCTTCATGCTCCTCGCATTCTTTACGATGGGTAAGGTAACAAAGGGTGAGCCGACCCGGGCGGAAGATAAATAAATTAAAGGGCCGGTTTTCCGGCCCCGTTTTTTTGCTTTATCCCTGTTCTTCGATACAGGTATTATTCAGCCACCAGTTTCCAACCTTCGCAATAGCCCATGGGGCATAAATTCCAGCGGTGATTAATGTAAGCAGGCTCTGTCCCCATATGAGACCGAAACCCTTACCGGTTTCACCGTCAAAGCCGAAACCTCCCTTCTCTGCACCGATCTCATCGGTACCGCTCTCATCACAGAAGGCACTGCCTTCGATGATGAATCTGTAGGTCTTAATCATGGCGGCAGGATAGTAAATACCAATAGTAATGATGCTCAGTAAAATCTGAGGGATGATAAAGCCTGCCAGTTCTCTCATACTGCGCCTGAATTCAATCCTGTTGGAGCCGAACCTGACATTAATCAGCCAATTCAGATAATAAAAGAGAAAGGGAACAATGACGAGAAACATCAGCATAATGAATATTACCGTGAAAAATCCAAACCGTATCTCATATGAAGGTGTTGCATAATCCATATTTCTAATCATGAAAAATATAAAGATTGCAGTCAGAACCAACACCGGCAGATAGACGGTCAACAGCATATACTTTAACAGCCGTCCGGGATTACTTAAGAATTCACCGGACTTTCCTTCATAATCCAGTCTGCTGAGATAGTAATCAGCCATATTCCTTATCATCCAGGGACTGTAGAGTCCAAGAGTGATAATGGTGAGACAATACCACTTCAAAAGCTTCGGAGCAAACTCCCCCAACCTTCCGCTGAA
>DMKD01000282.1:5399-7879 GCA_003454605.1 Spirochaeta sp.
AACCACAGCAGCATGGACAGCCATGATTCAGTCAGGGACGCAAGGGTTGATAACAGCGGCATAGTTTCATCCGTGCGGTTGATCATCACTCCAAGAATTAACAGAGGGATCCAGAATAGTATGTAGGTCTTAAAAAACGGTTTCGCCTCAATTTCAGATTTAAAATAATTCTTCATATAACAACTCCAGTATTCAAAGCTATTCTTGTTTATTTTACCCGATAATCAGCAGATTTCATACTTTAGTGCTTATATTTTTTAACTTGACAACGAAAAATATCGGAAGTAGTTTTTAAATTGAAGCTGAATAAGGGGAGTTTTAATATGTACGGTGTTCTTTGGCGAATTCATGCAATACTGATGAGCTCATCTTTCATTGCACTTGCAGCAGGGATAGTTATTTCTATTCTGTATAAAAAAAGAAAATGGAGATACAAGGCTCATCAAAGACTTGGAATTTATGCCGGAACATCCGGCCTGACCGCTCTCATACTGGCAGGCATAATGGTGCAGGCTTACAGCGGATATCACCTTAACTCAACTCATGCAATATTAGGTTTGACTTCAGGTCTGCTGCTCATTTTGACGCCCATTGCGGGACTCAGGATGAAGAAGGCTGTAAATAAAAAACGATTAAGACTGATTCACAGAATACTCGGCGGATTAACGGCTGTGATGATGCTTATTACAATTTTACTGGGTTTAGGTTATACAGGTATAATCTATCTGCCGATTTAGATAAAAAAATCGGCCCGCTTTCGCGAAACCGATCCAAACCCATTGTAATTAACTTTATATTTATACCAGGGTCTATTTAGTTACATATACCTCTGATATGTAACTGCTCTCAAACCCTTTTACGGCCTTGATCCAGGTAAGAAACTTGTCGGCTTCATTCTGATCTCCGTATGGTCCGAGTCTGACCCTGTAATAATCTGTACTATTGACATTTGTGGTGGATATAGTGCTTGTTGCACCATTCTCTGTAAGCTTTGCTTTTATATCAGTTGCCTTGGAAAGTGTTGAGAACGAGCCGGCTTGAATCCAGTATTCGGTAACTCTTTCAGCCTTTTGAACAACAGGCTGTGCGGATTTTTCAGCAACAGCAGTCTTAACCGCTGCGGCTGGTCTTATCTCAACAACCGGAGTTTCTTTAACGGCTTCCTGTCTAGGCAGTTCAAGTGTTATTGTGTCACCTGCAGATGCAGCTTCAGCGGCCTCAGCTCTATCAGCTGTTTCAGGGATTCCGTAAACCAGCTCATCTGCCAGAACAACGAATTCCTCAGTGCTTTCCCCGGAATCTTCGACTCCAGGAAAGGATTCATCCTGTCTAACCCACTCAACCGGATCAAAACCCGCTGTACCGGCCTGAGCCGGACCATCCGGGCTGTCAGCTGACGCCAGGCTCTGATCAGTCGGCAGAAACCAGAAAAAACCGACGGCTACCACGACTATTACACAAACACCGATTCCTATTATGATCCATAGTGTTTTTTTATCTTCCATCTTTTCCCTTCTGCTCAATATTGGCGAGAACGGCATCAAGATTACGCTTGAGCGTATCAGAATCTGATCCGTTACCCACTCTATAAATATCGACAGAATTCAGGGATGGTTTAGGTTTGAGTTGTCTTTGGGCGTAAATTCTTTTTAAAACAGAGAAAAGGCCGGCATTGTCCCTCTGCAGACTGCGATGTATCCTTGAGAAAAGAGGAGCCTCTATCCAAATAATACAGTCACATATTCCATCAAGCTTCATTTTATGGAGGATAGCCGCATTTATTACGACATGCTTCGCACCGGCTGCTTTATACTCATCTACAAGCCTCGCTGTTTCTTCCTTCATCCAGGGATGAGATATGGATTCGAGACGTGCGAGTGCAGCAGAATCGGCAAAAACAATAGAACCGAGGGCTCTACGATTAACCGTCCGGTCAACGCCGTGTCCGCCGTCGGCAATCACAGAAGCTCCGAAAGCTTCTTCTATTCGGTCAATCTGAGCATCGAGGGCAAGATGGCCAAGCTTATCGACATCTATCGAAGGAATACCGTACTCAGTCAGCACTGCCTCGGCGACGTTCTTACCAGAACAGTATTTCCCTGTAAGACCTATTACCATCAATGCATCTCACCCCAGCAATCGCCGGTTTCAATCGAAACACGCAGAGGTATATCGAGTTCTATAACCGACTCCATAGTTGTTTTAACAAAGTCTTTCATAACATCGATCTCGTCATCCGGAACCTCGAATATCAGTTCATCATGGACCTGCAGCAGCAGCTGCGACATCAATCCGCGGTCGGCAAGTCCGTCGGTAATTTTCAGCATAGCCATTTTAACGATGTCGGCAGCCGATCCCTGTATGGGAGTATTGAGCGCTATTCGTTCGGCCCCGGCGCGCTCGGTTGCGTTTCGGCTGTTGATGCCGTGTATGAATCGTTCATGCCCCCAAATAGTATGAACGCTGCCTGTCGAACGCGC
>DMKD01000445.1 GCA_003454605.1 Spirochaeta sp.
GCACGGCGGGACTGTATTTTAAACCGCAGCCCTTCACCGTTTGCGATATTCTGTCTGGCCAGCCTTACCGACTCCTCAATTAACTCATCGATATTCTTTTCAATGCGGCTTACTTCAGAATAGCCTTTAATGCCGAATGTCCTTGAAAGAACTGCTTCAACCCGGGCTGAACAATCTTGCGGGGCATCGATAAAATAACGACCTCTGCTGCCGGAGACAGTGCATTTTACATCCTTGAGGCTGAGTTTTATGTTTTTTTTCATTCTTTTTTCAAAGAATTTGCGGTTCCCGCCTTTAAGTGCGATCTCACCGATTTTTATAAGATATAATTTGTTCAAAAAAACTCCCTCTGTCATATCTATCTGCGCAGATTTCTGATGAGTATAGTAGATTCCCGCTCAAATGTATCACAGAATTGATTGATATCGTCAAATGTTGTATCAGATCCGGTTGAAATCCGTACAGTTGAAAATGCGTCCTCACTGCTGATGCTGAATGCTTCCATGACCCTTGATTTTTTCTTCTTCCCGGTTGCACAGGCTGAGCCTGTCGCAATGTCGAAACCTTTATCGCTTAATACCCGAACAAGAATCTCTCCCGGAACCGGTTTGACACATATTGAAAGAATATAAGGTGAATATTTTGAAGGATCAAGAAGCTTTTCGGGTTCATCGGGGTTGAATTTAATTCCTTTGATTCCCGAGAGCCGGGATATAAGATTCTTTTTCAACATTAGTGCGTGTTCAGTATTCCTGTCAATATCGTTTAAAGATTTCTCGAGGGCAGCTGTTGATCCGACAAGACCGAATGTATTTTCGGTGCCGTGTCTCAATCCGTTTTCCTGTCCGCCTCCTGCATAGAGCGGTTCAAGCTTTTTTTTAAGGTACAGAAATCCGGCACCTCTCGGCCCGCGGAACTTATGACTGCTGAAGGACGCTGAATCGACAGGCAGTCTATCCAGATTCAGCGGATATTTTCCGGCAGCCTGTACAGCATCGATGTGAAAATGGACATGGTATCTGGTGTCGGCGCTCAACGCTGCCTTGCCAAGCTGCTCAATGGGCTGAACAGCGCCGGTTTCATTGTTTATCATTATTACAGCAGCCATCCGGGTATTCTCATCAATGCGGCTGCGGAAACGGTCAACTGAAATTATTCCGTCTGCTTCGGGGTTGACCATGCGAATCTCCCATCCGAATTTTTCAAGCATCATTGCCGGTTCGTAAACCGCTGAATGTTCGATGCCCGATATTATGATATTGCCCTTCCGCTGCTTATTCAGAAGCGATGTGAGCACTATATTATTCGATTCTGTGCCGCCGGAGCTCAGATAGAGTTTATCGGCGGTTGTTCCGAGATATCCGGCTGCTTTTTTACGTTCGGACTCAATGAGGGCAGCTGCGTCTTTTCCCCTTTGATGAGGTGATGACGGATTGCCGAAGTCCTTAAGTGAAGTGTCGGCTGCGTAACGTATTATCTGTTCATCGGGAAGGGCGGTCGCTGCCCAGTCGAGGTATATTCGCTTCATGATTCCGAGATAATATTAGCGATAGGCAATTTTTTCAAGTAGCAGCAGAGGAAGATTACGATATATGACATTTGTGCAGCAAACCGTGGTCAACTGTCATAGGGGTGGAGCCTTTGTATATAAGGTACAATTTTTTAAGTGGTTTAATGCGTCTTAAATGTGTTTTCCATATATAAGACAAAGCGTTTATCAAAAGTTTGGCCTATTTCTACCCATGCTTCTAGAAAGTTTTTACGATTCATATATAAAAGGATATAATCCTCCCAACCTCTCCACTGGTATTCCTTTATCATTAACTGAAATACTACAAGGTTTTTAGATTTCTCTTTTTTTGATAGTCTATAGACTTCATTGGTAGAGGGCAAGACTGTCACAAGTACAATTAAGTGTTCCAATAAATAACGCGCGGCTCTGCCCCCTATATATCACAGGTTTGCTCTACTTTTTCCTGATTTATAAAAAAATTATATATAGTAAGCCCAAGTTATCCCACTGATTTCCAGCATTTGCTCTATTTTACTACTATATAAGGAGTTAGTCAAATCTTATTTCTTTTGACATCTCTTGATTTCTTTAAATATCCACCAAATGCGCATGCTAAGTGCTGTCATATCTGTATACATTATTTTTGTATTTGCTAAATAACACATTCCAGTTCTATAATTCTACTAGTTAAGAATCTATTTATTACCTGCTGCCTGTCTATAGTTATACAGAAAACTGGTTAATATATATGTTAAATGCACGGGATTATTTAGTTTTGGGATAATCAAGGTTGTGATAGACTGATATGAGAAAAATAAAAAACGTTGACTGGCTGGGATGTCGGCTGACATACCTAAGACTTTTTTAATCCTTGCCGTCCTTGGCAAGGATGAAGAAAGAAGGACTAAATGGATATTGAGAGTATTATAAAAAGTGTAGGCGATAAACTCATTGATGATTTTAATAAGCTAACTGAATATGAAGTAAAAGAAAAATATGAATTAGTAAGCTTAAGTGATAAAACGGTTGAAAACGAATTAATTCAAGAGATTTCAAAGCTATATCCAGATGACAGCATTTTTTCAGAAGAAATTGGTTCAATAGATAAAGGTTCAAACCGTCGGTGGATTATTGATCCGATTGATGGAACAGCAGATTTTATATTTGGAGTACCGTATTTTGCAATTTCAGTAGCTTTGGAGAAAGATAATGGAATTGAAGAAGGATATGTTTTTAATCCGGTATCAAATGAATTTTATAAATCCAATAAGAATGAAGGCAAATCCTATTTAAATAATAAAGAAATTCATGTTTCAAATACAGAATCAATATCTGAAAGCCTTATCGCTTTTGGGTTTAGTGCGAATCCAAGAAATATTAAGAGATATTTAGAAGAATGGAATGGCCTAATGTGTAATTGTAAAAAAGCCTTGCCATTAATTACTCCTGCTTTGACAATATGTAATGTAGCAAGAGGGAGAATAGATGCATATATAGATTTTGGATCAAGTATGGAGGGCAAAGCTGCAGCAAGTTTAATATTGGAGAATGCAGGAGGAAAGATTGAAGGATATATGGAGGAAGAATTTGATTATAAGAAAAAGGGCCATATCTGCTATAATGGAATAATAAATCTTGAAAGAGATAGATGAAAAGAGAAGAATCAAATAAGTACGTCCATGTACTTATTTGAAAGAGGAAAAAGTAGTAGGTAAGTCAGAAGAAATTAAGAAAAAGATTTATGAAGCCTTGCCTTTGGCACATATTTATTTTTCTAAGATGTATCGATATCATCGGCATTTAACAATAGATTTGGAGCAGTCTTGGCTGTTTTCACGGTTTTAGCGGAGACGTTCGGCTGATCGCCTCACTCTAAAACCGCGCCAACACCTCGCTGCGCTCGGCCGCCAAGCAGCTCAAATCGACGTTAAGCCGCTCAATTCTGCAGACTGCTACCTATTGCTCTATTTTACTACTATATAAGGAACTAGTCATAGTATTC
>DMKD01000119.1 GCA_003454605.1 Spirochaeta sp.
TCTTCAATAAAATACTCACAATATCCTTCAAATCAATTATTTCTGAACTCATACTTCCTCACCCTATCCGATTGTTTCTTGCCTCAGCTCGCGTTCTTCTATTCCTTGTTTAAGACTTAGCTCCAGAAGCTGACTAACATCTATTATCAGAGAAACTGTCCCGTCACCAAGTATTGTTGCGCCTGCGATCCCAGGAGAATTGGTATATTTATCTTTCAATGGTTTGATTACAACATCCTCTTCACCAATTAATGAATCTACCATCAGCCCCATCCTTTTGTCCCCGCTTCCGACTATTACAATAAAATGATATGCACCGGATTCTTCTGTTGGTATTCTAAACAGCCTGCTCAGCCTGATTAGCGAAACAACATCCTGCCGCACATTGAATACCTCATAATTATCTATCATGTTGATTTCTTCAGGTATAATTCTATGGCTGTCGATAACTGATGTAATAGGAATCGCATAAATCTCAGATCCAACTCTGACAAGAAGACCCTGAATAATGGCTAGTGTGAGAGGCAGCTTGATTGTAAATACAGATTCTCCTCCCCTTTCAGAGTAAACGCTTACGGTTCCGTTCAATTTTTCAATCTGCTTTCGCACAACATCAAGACCGACTCCGCGGCCGGAAATGTTTGTCACCGCTTTCGCAGTGGAAAAACCGGCTTCAAAAATAAGATTGAATGCTTCTATCTCAGAGAGGTTCTTGGAAGGATGAATAATACCGTTATCAATCGCTTTCCGTCGAACCTGGTCTACATCGATTCCCTTACCGTCATCACTGATCTCTATTACGATCATGTTTCCTTCATTACGTGCTTTAAGAAGTATGGTTCCATACTCGGGTTTCCCCTCGGCAGTTCTTTCCTCCGGACTCTCTATTCCATGGTCTACAGAATTACGCACACAATGAATAAGAGGATCAAGAAGATCATCAATAACCGACTTGTCCAGCTCAGTATCTTCACCCTCAATAACCAGTTTTATATTTTTCCCGCAGGATCTTGAAAGATCGCGTACCAGCCTTGGGAAACGCGAAAATATCTGGGAAATTGAGACCATTCGAATCTGCATAACACCTTCCTGCAGTGGATGCACGACAATTTCGTTATTCTAAGCAGCTTTTTTTACGCCCGGCCATAAAATCATCGAACCTCCCGCTGAGCTTATTACATCTCAATGCGATTATTTCGTTAGCTCCCCGAACCGTCCAATGCATGCCGGATTGCTTGACTCTGGCACCAATAACGTGTCTGCAGCCTGATTCTACGATGCCGCTGGATGTGCACAATCCCATTCTGCGAAAGAGCGGATATCTCAACCGCTCCCTGTTTTTGAGAAGATATTTTCGGCAGCTATCTGCTTCTGCACATTTTTTAAGAAACGGTTTGAGCTTATCCAAAATAGTGTCAATTCTGCCTGCTTCCAAATCATCTCTACGTTCTTTGCCCCACTGTTTCCCAATATCACTTTCCACACCAAAGATCTCCTTTGCTGCCTGTGAAATCGTACCCTTGGCATGATAAAGATCAATAATTTGGACAGCATCTGGAAAAAGCTCTCCAGCTATATTCCAAATCCATATTGCTCCATCGCCGATGATCACCTGCCGTTTGGCCTTATCAAATCCCCGTCTCTGCGTTTCTCTCTCCACCCTGCAAGCGAAATCGGAAATATTCTTATTCAGATCACCGGTAGCGGCACTTAGGGTGGCTGCATTGTATGTTACAGAGCCCTCATCACGGGCAGGTTTGCCATTTTTATCACGACTGTCGGCACTGAAAGTGACAGCCAACTTCACTTCGCGGGTCTTGGCTGAACCATCAGGCTGCTTTCCTTTGCGTCCTTCGGTTTCTTCTTTCCTCATTGGGCATCCGGTACCATCAATTCCCAGATACATAGTTTTGCTGCATGGGGTTCCGTTTTCAACTACGGTCTTCTCATTCTGTGAAATTTCCTCTCCCAGATTTTCAGCAGCCCGTTCAACCTGCTTGATACCAACATGAAGGGCTGCCAGGTTTTCTATCATCAGACTACTTTCTTTAAAACTGAGCACACTGGCAGTATGGCCAACCATCCGTTTTACTCCATCGGATAGAGAATCCTTATCCAGCCCCAGTTTTTCATCCCTGGGGAAAGTTCCCCGACCATTTTCATCGGTGTAGTAGGCTCTCAGCAAAGTGATATCACCCATAACCGTTACAAAGGTTTTCTCCCGCCGGCCGGCATATTTCATTAAAGTGCCATCCGGATGAATACATGTCGGCTGGCAATCACTTCTATCAGAATTAATCATGGTTTCGAGAATTTCTGCACCGATGTGGAGAGCTGTTTCTCTTACAAGTGTCTCCAAAGCTTCAAAATCAGATGACCCTTTTAAGGCATTCTCTATCAAACTGGAGATTTCCTGCTCCGTGACTGTTTTGAATTTTAAGTTGAGCCCTTTTTTTTAGCCTCTGAAGAGGCTTGTTTATCCTGCTCTAGTAGGGCATCACAAATATGAATGTTTGTCTCCTTGATTTCATCTACGATCATTTGAAACTCATGAAAACGAGCAATCTGCTCTTTCGTAGATTCTACAGCATCTGGTTTGATAGTTTTTGCAACATTTTTCCCTTTAATAGCACGACTGAGAGTCCAATATGGACCATGTCCGGGATCACCTTCTTTTGCACAATGACAATAGTCCTTTCCGCAAGTGTGATAGCGCGCAGTAAGTGAACCCTGCCGAAATGGTTCTAAATCGTTTAGCTTCTGAATAAGCTTATGGACGTGATTCTGTAATTCTTGAAGTGATGTGTGTGATGAATACATAAAAACTCCTATACTTACTAGTGTATATACAGTAAGTATAACACAAAAAAAGCACTCCTATAAAGGATTTACATGATTTCATAAGAATTTGAACGAAATTGTCGTGCACCCTCCTGCACAGGGCAAAAGCATTTAGACTTG
>DMKD01000146.1 GCA_003454605.1 Spirochaeta sp.
TTTTTCGGTTATCCGATTACTCCGCAGAATGAACTGCCGGAATATATGTCGAGAGAACTGCCCAAAAACAACGGGCTCTATCTCCAGGCCGAGAGTGAAATCGGCGCGATCAATATGGTTTACGGTGCTGCCGGCACCGGAGAGCGCGTAATGACATCATCATCGAGCCCCGGTATAGCATTGAAGCAGGAGGGTATATCGTACCTCTGCGGTGCTGAGCTGCCCTGTGTAATTGTCAATATGAGCCGGGTCGGACCCGGACTTGGAGGCATACAGCCGGCCCAGGCCGACTATTTTCAGGCTACAAGAGGCGGTGGGAATGGAGATTACTGTACCCCCGTTTATGCCCCGGCAAGTATTCAGGAAACAGTCGATTTGGTTATGGAATCATTCGACGTTGCTGAAACCTATCGTACCCCGGTTATCGTACTCGGCGATGGGATGATTGGTCAGATGATGGAATCTGTAGAGTTCAACGAACCGAAAAAGCGTGAGCTTCCTCCCCGGGACTGGGCAGTGCCTCAGAAGGGGAAAAAAGGTGAGAAGATTCTTATCAATTCCCTGTACATCATGCCTGAAGATATGGAGCCGCATATTCAGAAGCTTTTCAGAAAGTATGATGTTATTAAAGAGAAAGAAGTGCGATACGAAAAATACAACTGCGAGGGTGCGGATGTTGTCGCAGTCGCATACGGAACCGTTTCAAGAATCGTGCGCAACGCAATTAAGATGCTCGAGAATGACGGTATTAAGCTTGGTTTGATCAGACCTATAACTCTCTGGCCGTTTCCGCATGAAGCTTTTAAGGACTTCAGTCCCGAAACAAAAGCCCTTCTTTCAGTTGAGATGAGTGCCGGTCAGATGATTGACGATGTGAAGATCGCCAATGAAGGCAGGCTGCCGGTTGAGTTTTACGGACGAATGGGGGGAATAGTGCCCAAACCGATTGAAGTCGTTGAAAAGGTTAAAGAGATCTTCGGAGGTGCAAAATGAGCCTAGTATTTGAACGAACTGAAGGCCTCGTTGATATGCCGACCCATTACTGTCCGGGCTGTACGCACGGAATTATACACAGGCTTGTAGCCGAATCGCTTGTTGAGCTTGGACTCATGGATGATGCAGTCTGTATTGCATCAGTAGGATGTTCAGTATTTACATATAAATATTTTCCCTGCGACGCATATCAAGCTTCTCACGGGCGTGCGGCAGCAGTTGCCACCGGCGCCAAGAGGGTACTGGAAGACCGCACGGTATTCACATACCAGGGCGACGGCGACCTTGCTGCAATCGGTACCGCTGAGACAGTTCATGCGGCGGCCAGGGGTGAGAATATCACTATCATATATGTTAATAACGCAATCTATGGTATGACGGGCGGTCAGATGGCTCCGACTACATTAGTCGGACAGAAGGCGACAACATCGCCCTATGGCCGAAAAGCTGAACTTCAGGGATATCCTATTAAGGTTTCTGAGATGCTGTCTACTCTTGACGGTACGGCTTTTGCTGAACGTGTTTCAGTGCATAATCCTGCTCATGTCCGAAAAGCTAAAAAAGCTATTAAAAAGGCTTTTGAGGTGCAAACTGCAAAGGAGGGTTTCAGTATTGTCGAAATCCTTTCAACATGTGCAACAAATTGGGGGATGACCCCGCCTGATGCTTTGAACTGGCTGGAAGACAATATGATTCCATATTACCCTCTTGGTAATTTCAAGACTCCGGAGGAAAACTGATATGGCATTTACTGAAGAAGTGATTTTTGCAGGTTTTGGAGGGCAGGGCGTTCTGTCGATGGGCAGAATGGTTGCATACGCCGGTATGGTGAAGAGCATGAACGTAAGCTGGCTTCCTTCATACGGACCTGAAATGCGCGGCGGAACTGCAAACTGCAATGTTATAGTCTCTGATGAGCTGATTGGAAGCCCGGTTGTTGCCGATGCCGACACACTTATTGTCATGAATCGACCGTCGCTTGAGAAATTCGAGAGCTGGGTAAAGCCCGGCGGGATGATACTTGTTAATTCATCACTCATCGATATTAAGGTTGAACGAGATGATGTTGATGTCCGCTATTTTCCGGTGAATGACATCGCCGCAGACTGCGGTAATGCTAAAGCTGCAAATATGGTAATGCTTGGAGCATATATTAAAATTAAAGGATATCTTGAAGAACAGGATCTTCTCGGTGCCTTCATTAAGGTTTTTGGTGAAGCTAAGAAAAATCTTCTGCCTCTTAATGAAAAAGCCGTTGCAGAGGGTGCAAAACTTGTTTAAACAGGGTTATTAAATTAAATTCTTACCGCATTGATAACGTTTTCAATGCGGTATTTTTTTAGTCTACGATGATGTATTTTTCTTTAATAACCTTGAAATTAAATACCTCTTCACGATAACTGTCATCTATCCTTAGAAGCAGCTCACCATTCCATGCCGGACCTACATTATAGCTCATATCATTCCACCACAGCCTGTCAGTCCCATAGACATAGGGGATGTCTTCAATTCCTCTTTTTCTGAAAACAGTTCTTCCATTCCAGGTACAGGTAAACGTAAACCATCTTGAGATGGCATTGGTTATTTCTTTGCGGGCAAGGGTAATAAATATTTTTCCGGTGTCGGGAAGTCTGTTTATTCTTCGCTTATAGGATTCTTCGCTGAATTCATCCTTGTTAAACGATTCTTCAAGGGCGGTCATCAGCTGTTCACGGGTTCTGTATTCAACCTCCATGAATCCCCAGTCGCCATTGTAGTCTGCCTCAGGAACAACGGCATATCTATAACCGTATAAGACTTGCGGCAGCTGTGGTTCAGGGCGTTTCCGCCACACTGATACCTCGATGCTTGAATCCTCTACAAAACCTATCGTACTGAACAGCATCAGCAGTGATGCCGGATTCCAGCTTCCATCCGCAGTTTCGGTAACAATTATTACATCATCACCGAATTCGATAGCTGCCTTTTCTGCAGCGAGTGCCTCAAGAGCCGCTATCCGCTCCCCGGCGCTCATCTGAAAAAACCAGTTCCAGGTTGTTATACCGGCTGATACGCTGCCTATCTGCTCATAATCAGAACCCGGCTGCTTGCCCGGTTTCAGCTCATTGAAACCTGCACAGGCTGTGAATGACGAAACTATTATAATGATAAATATAACTGCAGCGGGACGCAGTCTGTTCCCAACTATCATGTCGACTGGGGCCGCATATGAGCTGCGTCGGTGTTGTTTTTTACAGCAACAATCTCGGCGGCAACCGATACGGCTATTTCGGCCGCTGTGTCGCCGCCGATTTTAAGTCCCACAGGTGAATAGAGTTGGGGCGGAATATTGAGACCCTCTGCTTTAAGACTGTCTTTGATTGCCTTCACCTTCGTTTTTGAGCCGATCATGCCGATGTAGGGCAGTCCGGCCGAGGTTTCAAGAACTTGTTTCAGTACTTTCTGATCCCACTCATGCCCATGGGTAGCGATAAAACAGCCTTCTGCGGACTTCAGTGTTTTTGCAGCTGACGAGATGTCGTTGTAATCTGCAATTATCAGTTTTCTACCCTCTGCTTCAATGCTTGATGTTATTTCCGGCCTGTTGTCGAAGACTGTGACGGTGTAACCAAGCAGCTCAAGCACGGGGGCGAGGGCGCGGCCGACATGACCTCCGCCGAAGAGGAGGAAATCGTTCCTGCCTCCGAAGTATTCGAGCAGCAGTTCGACCTGGCCTCCGCATTCCATTCCTAGTGCACGGAGATTGAGCTTTCGAAGCTCCGGTTCTGGGAGACTGCCGCTGCCTGCAAGCGTGTTGACCGCTTCGTCGATTATTATCTTTTCGATGGCTCCGCCGCCGATTGTTCCGTAAGATTCGTCAGCTGAGGCAACTACCATTCTGAAACCAGGTTTTGCGGGACTGCTGCCGTCTACAGAGATTACTGTCGCAAGCATGAAGGGGCATCCTCTGTCCGATATTTCTGCCGTCTTTTTTAGTATATCCATTTTATTCCTCTCCGGGCCAGCTCAGTCTGTGTAGGCTGCCTGTTTGTTTTAAGTTTGAAAATCCGGTCTGCCGCATAGCTTCGTATACGGCTATAGCTGCTGAATTCGATAGATTCAGTGAGCGTGATTCTTCTATCATTGGAATACGGCAGCAGTTTTCAGGATATTTTATAAGCAGTTCTTCAGGCAGCCCGGTTGTTTCGCTGCCGAAAACAAGCCAGCTGTTTTCGGTGTAATTGATCCCGGAATGAATCTGCGGAGCCTTTGTCGTGAAAAAATACATATCAGTAAGGCCTCCGTCAAAGATGCATCCCGATTCTACAAGAAACTCATCAATGCCGTCGTAGTAAAAAACATCCAGTAAATCCCAGTAATCGAGACCGGCACGTTTGAGGCTCTTGTCGTCGGTTGAAAAACCAAGCGGCCTGACAAGATGCAGTGATGCACCGGTTGCGGCACAGGTTCGTGCTATGTTTCCTGTATTCTGGGGTATTTGCGGATGTATTAATGCGATTTTCATTTGCCTGCTTGGTTTTAGTCTGAACCCTTCGCTGTTAAGCTGTCAGGATCAACTTTGAAGACAGTTGTTGCCCTGATACCTGCCTCAGTCAACGGCGGGATATTCCCATCTAAAAATTGTGAAACAATGATGTTTAATGCTTTTTCCTTTCCATTGCCATCCTCCAGAAACACAGCTTCCCCTGAAGCTATCACAGAGCGGTAATCGACACCCCAGTCACAGGGATTTTCTTTTCCGCCTTTCTGCAATGAGGATGATTCGTCCAGTTCTATACATACACGGGGATCTGCTTTAAGCAGTTCGAGTTTAAGCCCTGCTCCGGCACAATGGAAGTAAAAAATCCCTTCATCATAACCGAAGTTCATGGGAACCACGTAAGGGGCTCCTTCACGATTGATACCCAGCCTGGCGGTGCCGGCTTTCTTGATGATATCTGCGATAACGCTTTTTTCGGTAATTTCCTGTTTGTCTCTTCTCATATCATGAGAATAGCATATTGACAGAACTCAGGCTACTGATTCTATGTCTGAATCTCACGTTTGAGCATGAACAGCAGAATGTGCTCCTCAATCGTTTTTGTCGGACCAGGTGATCTTGAGCGATTCCGGTACACAGCATTTTTCTTTCGCTGCTTAAAGAAGCGGAGCATCTCACGAGGGTCGGCGGCCTGAAAGGTGGAATAAAAATGATCGATGTGTAGGAGCGATTCAATATTTTTTTTATCTATCGAGGTCATTTGTTTTTCAAGCATAATATCACGAATTTGATTCAGCTCTTCAAAGGTCAGGTTGAAGAGAAACTCTTCAAGTGCCTGAAAGACAGAGTCGTCATTTTCCGAACTTCCTAAAAAATCGAACCATACCGGATCTATGTTCTTTGCCATTTGAAGCATTTCTGTCATCCCCAACATGGTGCCGTAGATAGGAGAAAGGTGTTTTCTTGATTTCCAGAGTGAACTCAGCATGGGTGCATAATCTTCGGCTGACTGGCTTAGACGGTATTCCCATATATTCATGAGCCTTACAGCAGCTCTTGTCTTTATCTCAATGTCTATATCATTTTCCTGAATTAGAGAAAGGTAGACCTCTTCGCTCATCAGGGCGAAGATATTCATTGTGACAAGGTCCTCTATCTTAGGGGCAAGTTTCTTCAGCTTTCTGATGGATTCGGCCTCATATTTCAGCATGAGCAGGAAATTAATCTTCGCGACTACAAAACTGCGTCCAAGAATAACCTTTGTAGGAACATACATAACCTGATCGGCAAAATCCATTCGGCATATCATCTTAATCAGGCTTTCCATCGAGAATGTTGAGTTCCCGATAGTCCTGGTACTCTGAAAAGAAGGATAACTTGATACCGTGTTCGCAAGTTCCTGAAGAGACGTCAGCCGCTTTGTTATGTATTCGGCCTCATCAATATTTTTCTTTCTGATTATATCGAGCACCGATTGAATGAATTCTGTTTCTTCATTGTTAAATACAACAATATTAGTCATCAGTTCCTCATACTGTTTATGGGTGCGGGGATACGTCCTCCCCTTGAAATAAACCCGGTATTGCTGAAATTATTAACCTTCATGACGGGGCCGCTGCCTAGCAGTCCTCCGAATTCAACTGTATCACCTATTTTCATATTCGGCACAGGAATTATCCTGACGGCGGTCGTTTTATGATTCACCATTCCAATAGCTGCCTCATCAGCAATTACCCCCGCTATCGTTTCAGCGCTGGTGTCGCCGGGTACCGCTATCATATCGAGACCG
>DMKD01000257.1:0-605 GCA_003454605.1 Spirochaeta sp.
GTAGTAACATTCGGTTATCAGCAGATCAGCTCCCGCCGTAAAATCTATGAGCGAATCTGTCAGCTCACCGTCACCTGTGTAGGCGATCACTTTATTACCCATTTCAATTTTTAAAGCCAGTGGTTTTGTGGCTGCCGTATGTCTTGCGTCGACGGCAGATGCCTTAAGATTTCCAAGTTGAATAGGCGACCCGGAAGCTATTTCCAGATACTCCAGCTCAAACTTAGGCTGCATTATACTGCTGCCGGGGAAAAGAGCTTCCTGCAGCCCTTTAATATGTGATTCGATGCCTTCAGGGCCGATTATAGTCAGGGGCTTTTGCCTTTTAGAGCCGAGCATTGCATCCATAAGAAGAAACGGCACCCCTCCGCAATGATCTCCATGCAGATGTGATATTAAAACCGTATTAATGGCATTGGGGGCAATATTATACTGCCGCAGTCCTATAAGGGCTGTCACTCCGAAATCCATTGCAAAGCAGTGTTCTATATCTGTTACGAGAATACACGGCTGCAGTCGCCCTCCACTGCCGAAGGCATCACCGGATCCGATAAATTTTACTTCCATTCTCTATCTCCTCACATCGGCTAGCGACATTTCACTCA
>DMKD01000257.1:625-7776 GCA_003454605.1 Spirochaeta sp.
TCTTAAAACAATCTTCTTTGCATTTTTTTTATTAACCCATTATACAGCTTCCGAAGGAGCTGCAGCTCGTCATTTGGCAGTATTGATTAGATGTCGCTTGCAGGTTCCGGCGCCGATTAAAAATTTTGAGGTCTACCGAGCATTTTTGATTGGTGTTGGAAAGTGCAGGCGCAAGTTAAGTAATTATTTACTGACAAATTGAGAATTGCTGCTATTTTATTTGACAGATGGTAATATTCTTAATATTCTGAATTGGTGAAGGAACAAATTCTTTATAATTTCTACCGCAAAAACGAAATTTCTGAAGATGAAACTGCCAAAGCACTTAAGGCATTGGAGAACTGTCAGAACTTCCTTAAACCCGAAATCGACGGCATCGAAAACAGCAATGAAGCGGATATCCGCAGATATCTTGAATATCTTGCTGAACAGAAACATCCGGATACATCTGCAGTCATCGCGCTTTCCCGGGCCGCCTGGCTGGGCGGTAACCGGCAGTTGTACATCTTCCTTGTACAGATAACCGAGCGCGGCAGAATTATTAAAAATATGAAAGAGCATATAGATAAGGTCCTTGGAAAAGAGCGTTCCAGAGAGATTTTTTCAGAACTTCCTTGTCCCGAGGTTTTTGAACCTCCGGAAAAAGCATTGAGCTTTACTAATTCTCTTGTGGAGGCTGTTGAATCAGGAAGGGCTCTGCAGGCTAATGCTCACGGAATACCGGTTGAAGCATTTGCAAAGGAAGCTGAGTTATTCCGCACTTCAAAAGATCTCGACAGTTATCTGAAAGATGCACATAAACGTTCAGTCCACGTTCTCCAGGAGCATGCCGACAGCGGGGAGATCTGGTTTGAACAGATAATTACCCAGCCGGTTGTCGATTTTGTTTCAAATAACCCTGAAATTCTCGGCGGAGTGCTTGAGGGCAGCAGAATCTACTGGACAAAAATTCCGTTTGACCCGGATGCCTGGCTTAAAGAGAGTGATCCCGAAAAACGCAGGTATCTTGCCTGTCATTGTCCAATGGCAAGAGAAAGCCTTAATACGGATATTGACGGAGAGAAGATTTCAGGAAAATGGTGCAACTGCACCGCCGGCTTTGTTAAGCAGCGTTTTAATGCCGTGTTCGGCGCCGAGACAGAAGTCGAACTGCTTGAGTCGGTGCTTGACGGAGCTGAAAGCTGCCGTTTTGCCGTCCATGTCCCGAAGGATAGGTATTATTTCCTCAAATAAGACAACTCTTCAGGCAGGACTACATTGTTACCGTAGCAGTCTTCTCCGTAGCCGCAGGATGCAAGAATTTCAAGATCGGCCAGTACCCGTTTGTCGCCGACAAAGGTTACGACTAAATCAGTTCTGAGATCAATCTTGCCCTGGGCAAGCAGATTAGCTATAGCCCTGTTGGCAAATTCCCCCAGAGTTTCTTCAGAAATGGTTTTTATATCGGGTAGTGAAAACTCAGATGCATAGTTGATTATCTTATTATCTTCAAGCAGCTCATGGAAGATCTCTTTAAGACCTTTTTCATAGTCATCGCGATTTTCGAAGGCAGTAATGGTCTTAAGACTGTTGATGTTCTGTGCCAGGTTACGCCTTTTTACAGCGTTAATCTCTTCATTTACCCTGAATAAATTCATTGGGCTGGAAGCATCATATTTTACACCTCCAATATGCAGAAAAACCTCACTGCCGTAGTGCTGGATAATCTTGGACACGAGTGTTGAAGGTCTGACATGAAACCCCCTATAGACCGGAACACTAACATCAATTTTACCTTCTTCCGCGTATTTCTTGATAACCTTTTTACAGAGGTTTTTTCCGGCGGTAAGAAACTGTTCAGCATAATTGATATAATAATTCACAAGAATATCGAGTATTTTCTCGGTACTTATTGGAATACAAGTTTCTGTCTGAGTTTGCACGGGAATGAGCATTATATGACGCTCATAATAATGGATTAAAAGTGTAGATGCTTCCAGCAGATGATAAACAATAGAGGCATGCCCGCGTATCAGTTTGAGATCACAGTCCAGTTTCTCTATATCCGAGCTGGAAATGTATGTATCATAGAGGCTCTGGAGATTATGAAACTTACTCTCAAGTAGTCTGATAGAGTTTTCACTGATGCTGTTCGGAACCAGTTCTCTATAGTCATCACAGTGTAACTTACTGATTTTTTTCAGCAGGACACTCTCACTTGCTAAATTCAAATAGGATGTAGCCAGACTAACAATAACCTGTTCAGGATTATCGATATGGCCTTTTTTCAGATCACTCGGCAGCTGGCCCCGGGGTGACTCGATTGCACGGTATAAATCCTGGTTGTGTGAGTTGTCCTGGTCTAAACCAACGAGCTTTGAGCTCTCTATCAACTCATTCGTAATCCAGTGCAATGAGGTTGAATACTGATCTATTACATCATTGGTATCGGCAAGAAAAGTCTCTATCCCGCTGAGCAGCTTGTACTGCGGTGAGGTATGTTTGAGATGCAGGGTGATGTACGCTACATCTGTGAAAAGTTTAATCGAGGATATATTTTCTCTGAATGTCCGCCATTTCAGGTTGTTTTTTGCATTGTAATGATCCAGCATTTCCTCAACTCTGGAAGATGAGGATTTTGCCCGACCAAGAAAATCTGTGCTGATAATATCATTCCAGTCTTCTACTGATTCAGCAAAGCTGATATGTGATCCTAAAGGTTTGAATAAGTGATCTATCAGTTTTAAGAAGCTGTCGTTGTTAAACTCTGTTTTGCTGCTCATACTATAAGTTTGTGCTACATGAGTTAAATTGTCAAAGAAAAAAAATGATAAATTGAGGCTATCCGACAACTCAGGAAGTTGTCGGATAGTTACCAAAACATGGTATTTTTATAGGTTTTTAGGCTATGAATCCCTATATTTTGTCTAATAGGGCCTCAAAACCGAGAAAATACAGAGGATGGGAGCAACCAACCGGGTAGCGGGACAGCCTTGTATAATGAAAAACTATGGATTTCAACTCAGGAATACGGGTATACTATAACTATAAATTTATTTAAATTGATTCATTGTTGATGTGTAAAATTATAGACATTAGAGCAGTTAATGTGTATGATATAAGGCGTTATGAAGCAAAAACTTTTCCCAAAGGTTGAGCGGAATCTGTCTGTGTTTGGTGAGAACCTGAAAGCAGCAAGATTGAGACGAAGACTATCTATGGAGCAGGTTGCCGAGCGGTCAGGTATTAGTAGGACAACTCTCGGCGCTGTTGAGAAAGGCTCTCCATCGGTCTCTATAGGAACTTTCATGCAGGTATTGTTTGTGCTTGGTTTAGATGAAGACATTCTAAAAATGGCTGCGGATGATACTTTCGGACGTAAGATGCAGGATGCAGATTTATTGAGCGGCAAACGGGCACCTCGAAGGAAAACTCGTGGCTGAAAGAAACAAGTTAATCTTTGTCTATGCACATTGGGAAGGGATGAATTACCCTAAACTAATGGGAACATTATCAGCGTCTGAAATCCGGGGTAAGGAAATTTTCAGTTTTGAATATGATCCTGGCTGGCTTGATTCTGATAAACGCTTTTTATTAGATCCCGGTCTGCAGTTTTTTACAGGGCCTCAGTACATATATGATAGCAAACCAAACTTTGGGATTTTTTCAGACTCATCCCCCGACCGGTGGGGACGAATGCTGATAAAACGAAGAGAATCTCTTGAAGCAAGACTGAATCAGAGAGCTGAACGGAGACTGCTGGAGTCTGATTATCTGCTGGGTGTTTTCGATGGAAGCAGGATGGGGGGACTAAGGTTTAAAACCAGTAAGGATGGTGATTTTCTTGATAATAACGACAGTTTTGCTTCTCCGCCCTGGACATCCCTGAGAGAACTGGAAAACGCAAGCCTGAAAATTGAAGATAATGACTATGAAAACAGCACGTCATATATTGATTGGCTGAATTTACTGGTTGCACCAGGTTCATCATTAGGCGGAGCCAGACCGAAAGCGGGAGTAACTGATCCTGGGAAACGATTATGGATTGCGAAATTTCCAAGCCGACATGATTTGAGAGACTCCGGTCTATGGGAAATGATTGCATATGAGATTGCTGTAAAAGCCGGAATTATGATGTCTGAATGCAGAGTTGAATCTTTTACAAGCACGCATCATACATTTTTAACCAAACGGTTTGATCGTTCCTCAAAAGGTGAACGAATTCATTTTACATCTGCAATGACAATGTTGGGGTACAACGATGGGGCTGATGCGGGAACCGGTGCCAGCTACTTGGAGATTGCAGAGTTTATAGTCAGGAACAGTGCCGCACCTAATGATGATTTGAAGCAGTTGTGGACAAGAATTGTTTTCAATATTGCTGTTTCAAACACCGATGACCATCTTAGAAATCATGGATTTTTGTTAACACCATCCGGATGGCGGTTATCTCCGGCATTTGATATTAATCCGGAGCCGGGAGGATACGGATTGAGTTTAAATATTACAGAAAATGACAATCGTCTTGATATGAAACTTGCTTTGGATGCTGCGCCTTTTTTCCGGTTAAATCATGACGAATGCAATAGTATAATTAAACATGTAACTGAAGTTGTTGGACAATGGGAAATTATAGCTGATAAATACGGAATCAGCTCCAGTGAAAAACGGTTAATGGCGTCTGCATTTCTGTATCAGTTATAAATTAACTATAGCACTTTAGTTGTAGATGGTCGATTTAACTCTGTTAGACTTGTGAAAACCCATCAATCTATGAAATATCATTAAAAACAATAAAAAATAAGTAGAAATCTTTTGACAGATTCTTAAATTGATGCTCGTGCTATAGTTTTTACCAAAATACGCTTTCTTCCTTTATAGGTGGTATGGTAACTCCCTATAATATAAGAAGTTAGCGTATGTTTTTATCATTTTTTATTTCAAATTTGTGTGACGAGCCCATTTTTGATAAGGTGATTTTTAATGAACTCAAGGAATAGGCTTATTGAAGCACTTAAAGGCCGGCAGGGCGCTAAACCTGGCTCCTGTTATCCGATAGTTAGCATGGATAGAACGCCCCTGCAGAAAGTATTGAGATGATGAATGAGCAGCTTTTTACCAAATTCAATCTTGTTAAAAACTGCGAATATGCTGATCTCAAGCTCTGGGAAAACCTGACTATCGATGTTCTGGGACCCAATATTTACAGAGAGCATCTGGTTCCGGTCTACAAGCAGCTGAACAGTATTTTAGAGAATCATGATAAACGGCTCCATGTTCACTACGATGGAAAGATGGATTTAATCAAAAACGACATCGCTGAACTTGGGTTTGCCGGTATTGATTCGTTCAGCGCCGGGCCCCGAGGGGGATGTAACAATTGATGAAGCTGTCTGCAGTACTATAAATACAAACCGATATTGTTTTGTCATCAGTGAAGATGTTCCTCCGCGTCCGAATGAGAGCATCGGTACAATACTGGATACTATAAATGAGATTAAATAGCTTTAGAGGCATTGATTTACCAAAGCGCTAAACGGAAATGGAGAATACGCTTAGGCTTAAGCCTTTAGCTTCGGCGGAAGATTTTGTTGTAATGACGCATACCCCCTGTTATTTTGTGTTTGGATGTCCAAAACCTATGGATTACGCGGCAAGAGAATCTGAATTGCTGGTGGGAATGACAGATTTAAACAGCCCGCTTAGCACTGCTGCCTCGATATGTGGTTATGATAACTTCTTTGTCTGGCTCTATACCGAGCCTGAAGCCATACACGATTTAATGCGTTTGAGGTTTGGTTATCGGATGATGACTGCATATCAATCAGTGCTGGATATCAAAAACATAGGTGCGATCAACAACTCCGCAATGTACGATTTTGAAACCTCAGGTGCTATTGCAAGGAAAACTGATGGAAAATGCGCGCTCTATATACAGGACGTCTCACCCTATAATGTTGAAGAAAACTACACTGGTATATTTAATGCAATTGAAGACTTAAGGGGTAAGCTGATCACTACATTTGTTTGCGATAATGTATCCATGACAAAAAAGGGATCAATTTGTGAGTCACAAAACACGTTTGATGTTGGGAATAAAATTGTAGATTTTGTGCGTGAATGCGTAGACAAAAAGCTTAGCGGAGAACCCCTATGATAGCTTTAAATCAAACGTATTTCCCCCGAAGGGGGACAAAGGTAAAACCCCCGATACTCTCGGTTTTTACCCCGGCTGCTGTTTTTTTGATCACCTGCATGTCCTCGTACATACGCTTTTTGGTCGGAATCACCATTATTCCCCCGGTTTTAAGCTGCTCAAGCAGCGGCGGTGGTACTGACGGGCATGCGCAAGCGACAATTATTCTATCGTAGGGTGCCTCGGCTTCAAACCCTAGTCCCCCGTCACCTTGAATCACGTTCACGTTTGTGCATTCGGATTTTTTCAGATTGCTTTCAGCGAAGTCTGCAAGTTCTCTGAAATATTCAATCGTGATCACCAGTCCGCTTGCACCGGTCATTTTAGATAATAAGGCAGCCTGATAGCCCGAACCCGCACCGACCTCGAGGATATTCATTCCTTCGGCTATTTCAAGCGCCTGAAGCATCAGCATGACTGTTGTCGGCTGACTTATTGTCTGTTTGCAGGGTATTGAAAGAGGATAATCACCGTATGCATTGTATGAGTCTTTCTTGAGGATGAATTTCTCCCTCGGCGTCGCCTCAAAAGCGGCAAGAAGTCTGTCGTCCATGATGGTCCTGCCGGTCTTCCAATGCAGCAGCAGGGACTGCTTTTTTTCTTCGAGAAATTTATCCATATGTATATTATAACACTTGCAGGACAGGCGCGATCCTACTGTTCTAAATCAGGTGTTCTCCCCCTGACAGCCCTGTCCCAGCGTTTGAGAAAAAGCCCCCGGGGTACTACATCGGCACCAAGTTTCAGTTTGTACTCCATATAGGGCTGGCCGAGATTCCAGAATGCGATACCGGCCTTCTCGAGTTTACGGGCGAGCATTACCATTTGAAGTTTTCCGAAGTTATTGTATTTACGTTCTTCGCGGTGAAAGAATCCTGAGAGGTTTGTATATGTCTTTCCTATCGAATAGCCAAGTTCTCCTGCTATTATTTTATCATCATCCCCGGCGCTGAGCGTCCCTCCCCATATCCTGAAA
>DMKD01000203.1 GCA_003454605.1 Spirochaeta sp.
CCGCCTTCAAGGGCGAGCGCAATAGCGAGGTCTTCTTCAGTCACGGTATCCATTGCGGCTGAAACAATCGGAGCATTGAGATAGATGTCACGAACAAGCCGGGTTCTGACATCCGCCGTATTCGGCAGGACATCGGAATTGCCGGGCACAAGCAGTACATCGTCATAACTGAGTGATTCTATTATATTCATTATTTGAGAGTCTCCTCGAGTTCAATCATTTTATTCATGTATTTTTCTGATATCATTTCAGCCTTCTGTGCTGATTTCCCCCGGTATAGTTCGGGTTTTGAGAAAAATTCAAATGCGTCTATTCCGGCTGTTTCCATCAGCTGGCTTGAAATCATATTCCAGGTTTCAGGATCCTTCGGGAGTTCGACGGCTAGGGTTGAGTTGTTTTCTTCGCATTTCAGGGTTGCTTTTCTTATTACTTCATGGGCATCGGGCTCGCCGGCGCAGGAGAGAAGTATATATGCGGCTTCGGCAAGAACCAGATCTCCGGTGAAGCTGAGGTTTCTGCTCAGGCGCTCTTTATCAACATAGAGAGTCCCGGTAATTTTTATCATTCTTACAACAGCTGCTGTAAAGCCTGCAAGGTAGTCGGCAATGAATCTTGTTGATGCCGAATTTGACAGGTCGCGCTGGTGCTCGCTAATCTGATCCATGAAAAATGTGATTACTCTGGGGCTGAATGCCTTCCAGAGACTTTTTACATGTTCCGAGTTCCACGGATTACGCTTCTGCGGCATAGTCGATGAGCCGACCTGTGTTGCTGTAAACATCTCGCGAAGCTCTGATATTTCGGAACGCTGCAGGTTGCGGAGATCATCTGCAAGGTTTGCAATAATTCCGAAGGCTGTGTTTATTTCGGTCAGAAGACGAAGCAGATATTCCGGCTCTACCATCTGAGTTGAATGCTCTGAAGCCTCGAGTCCGAGATACTCAAGATATTTTTCTTCAAGTGCAAAAGGGTCTTTCACAATTAGACTCGTGGAGTTATAGGAACCAACGGCACCGGCGAGTTTGCCGCGCAGATCTTTAGAAAGCCGTTCTATCTCAATAATGGATTTGCCCAGTCGCGAAACGTATTCGGATAATGCGAAGCCAAGGGTGATGGGAACGGCATGTTGGCCGTGAGTACGTCCAACCTGTGGTGTGCATGCTTCATTACCGGCTATTTCGGCAAGCTGCTTTTCAAGTTTGATCAGCTGAGGCAGAATTACATTTCTAACAGCATCACGGTATTTCATAGATGATGCTGTGTCGAGAATGTCGACTGAAGTAGCGCCGAGATGGATGAAAGGTTTCAGTTCATCCGGAACCTTAGCTTTCATAATATTTACGAGTGCCCTTATGTTGTGCTGGGTTTTTTCTTCCTCAGCATAAACTTCTTCAGGTTCGATAGAATCGGTCAGGCTGTCTACAGTTTTAAAAAGACTGCCGTATTTATCTCCCTGGAGACTCATATGGCTTTTGAGAAGTGCTGATTCTGCCTTGATGCAGTACATGATGCTGGCTTCTTCACTGATGTAGTCAGCAAGATCGTCGAAAACGGCTTTATTTGATAAATAATACCTGTGGTCCAGGGGGGAAATGTTTCTGAATATACTCTTATCTTCCATACCGAAATGTATCAGAAAGTATTTAAAATGTGAAGATAAAAAAGGGGTCTAACGCGATTTATATTATCTGTATCTATAGTATTCGTTTTAAAAATACGCAAGCAATAAGTATTGGATTGTGTTAATCTGTAAATGTGAAAGATACAAAAAACTTTGCTGCGGGGCTGCTTCATAAGGCTGTCGAGGACGGCCGGCACAGAAATTACGCTGCTGCAGTTAAAAAATTAAAAAAGGTTTTAGAACTTAGTGATGATTTTAATGAAGCTCATCTTTACATGGGCCGTGCCTATCATGAACTCGGAAGCTATAAAGATGCAATTGTATCATTCAGATTCTTCATATCAAAAGAACCTAAGAGCAGTGCAGGATATTTTTACCTCGGACGAACCTACATTGCGGCCGCATATTTCCAGCGGGCGGTTTCTTGCTTTTCTGAATCACTGAGAATCAAAAGCGATTTCGCGCCTGCTTTGGCATATATAGGATATGCCCTCATGAGAACAGGCGCCTTGTCTCATTCGGTTAATTATCTGCAGAAGGCTGTTGAGTTTGCCCCTGAAGATTCAAAGATATATTCAATGTACATTAACAGTGTTTTCATGTTTTCTCTGAAAGAATTCCGAAAAGAGCACTACGAGGAAGCACTTGACGGTCTGATATTTCTGGAAAAAGCCGGATATACTTCAATCACTACCACCCTCTACATTGGAATTATTCTTAAAGAACTGAAGCGCTATTCTGAGGCTGCTGATTATATGTCTGCAGCAGCGGCAATGTCTCCGGATGATAATCTGATAAAAAATATTCTCGCTGAACTTTATGTCAGGATTTCAAAACTTGATGAGGCATTCAATCTGCTTGTGACCTACATGGAGCAGGACCAGATTAAAGATTTTATCGAAGGAATTGATAATTCTGAAATGAATCTTGCAATTGCATTCTGGGAAAAGGATGAGTTCAGGGCCGCACTTCATTTTGCGATCGCCTCTCTGAAAAAATCACGAACTCCCGAAATGCATCTTCTTGCGGGTGAGTGTCTGAAAGCATCAGGCAGGCTGGATGATGCATATAATCATTTCTGCCGGGCCTGGGATTTTGACAGGAGAACTATTGAGCCGCTCTATGGTCAGGCCGTTGTCATGTGGCTTAAAGAAGACTATAAAACCATGCTCGATATAATCGGCAAGGTTGAAGCAATGTCTCCGGCTGATGAATTTGCCGCATATTACAGGATATTATGCAGCAGTGAGCTTAAAATCCCCTTTGAACAGTGGAAATCTCATATCAGCGGAATTGCCGATGCGGAGAATGACCCATGGATTCTGAGCGCCTCCGGTTTCGGTGAAGCATCGGTAGAGAACTATGAAAAGGCCGTAAAGCTTTTTCAAAAAGCTCTGAAGCTGAATAATAAGCAAAAGAAAACCTGGACAGGCCTCTTAAGCGCCCTGCAGCACATCGGAGTGCAAAAACAACTCATGGGCAGCCTGAAGAAATATCTTAGAATCTTTTCTGATGATACCGAGCGCCGGGAACAATATTGCGAACTGCTGATGGGAACCGAGAACTTTGCTGCGGCGGCTAATCAATACAGACTGCTGATGTCTGCAGAGAAAACAGCAGCAGGATTACTGAATAAATATGCCTACTGCTGCAGAAAAGCAGCCAGATTCGGCGATGCTGCTGTAGTTTACCGTCAGATTCTATCTCAGGATCCCTATAATGAGAATTATCTTAAGATGCTGCTGTTCTGTATGAGAAAAGACGGACGCGACAAAGAAACTATTCCGCTATTGAGACAGGCAGTTCTTGAATTCAAGAACCCGTCAATAGACCTGCTCCTTGTTTACGGGGTAAGTCTGTATAGAAACGATATGGATGAAGAGGCTTTAAACGTATTCCAGAAATGTGTGTACAACGGCTCTAAGGATTGGCGGGTTTTCCGCAACATGGGGATAATATACAGGAATAAGGGCCTGACAGAATGGTCGGAGATGTATTTAAAGAAGGCTGAAAAACTAAAAAAAAATTAAACTTTATTGCGAATTGAATTACCATATCCTATAATGCCTAGAGGAGGAAAAGATGGCTGACATAAAAGCACTTGATTTATTTCAAGCATATAACGAGGGAAAACTACCTCATGACGGCGGATATATTGTTTCTTCTTTTTTTAAGAACAATACTCCATACTCCATATACGAGGTTGTCGCATACGGAGGAGTTAAAAACATAGCGGTTGGTGAAGAAGGGATTACCTTCCAGACCGACGGATGCAAACTCTATGTATTGGTTGAACCGTCAATGTATTCCAAGAAATATATTGAACCGGTTTCCCGCGAGCACGGATCTTCAATACCTTTCAGGTTCAATGAGCTGAATATTCATAATGCAAAGAATCAGTATAAAATCATGGTTCCTAAAGAACCCTTAATAACCTACTCTTCTTTCACAGTCTTAAAACCAACTGGTATAAATTTCGCGCTTTGTTTTTATAATAATGATGACGTTATTGATACTATTGAACACTTCTTCGTACAGACTTTCAACAAAGAAGCTCAGGTTCCTAAAAGAGATTCTATGCAGGCTGCAAAGCTCGTTTCAGAGGCTCTGAAAAAATTTAATATTTTCTAAGTGAAGCAGTTGTTACAATTATAAAAGCACCGTTTAAATCGGTGCTTTTTTTACTGCAGCACGGAAATAAAAACCAACTTTGATACTTCTTCCGGGACATCAGGATTATCCCAGAATCCTTCAGCATGTCGATCAGGGATAATGAATATCGCATCCTTACTGTTGGCATCAAATATCTCGGCATCAACAGGATATGCTTCATAAGTCCTGTATTCCCAGTCAAAACATATGTCGCTTGTTTCTACACTGTAAGGAATTGTCATGTTAAATGCTCCTGAAATACCTACAAAACCGGGAGGATAAGCATTAACAATTATGCCTGTATCCCATTGGAAAGTTTCACGAACCCAATCACCGTCTTCGGAGCTACGGTATAAAACATCCATCTCGGGTATAGAGTTATCATTTAAAAACATTGTAATATCTACAGGCCATTCTTCAGCATCGATATTAAGTCCTGCCGCATCATACCAGTCTCCCTGCACCCCGACAAAAACATCATATAAAACACCATCCTCTTCCGGAACCGCTACCACCATACCCGTTGTTGTGCCTGCGGTAGTTTCCTCTGAAGTATCAAGAACAGCAGGAATATCAAAGTTGAATTTATCAGGTATGATGCCTGTTATCCTGATATCACGGGAATCGTCTGTTCCTAATGATATAGAGTAGGTTTCACTGTTATATGAACCATATAAATCAATTATTTCGTCATCAATTGTTAATGACCCGTTTAAATAATTTCTACATTTAAAAAAGTAAATTTTCGTAAAATAAAGGG
>DMKD01000230.1:0-2291 GCA_003454605.1 Spirochaeta sp.
ATCGGCAACGATGCCTTCCAGGAAGTAGACATCACCGGTATAACCATACCGATTACAAAGCATAACTATCTTGTCAGCGACCCGGACACCCTCTCGGATTCGGTCCACGAGGCATTTTACCTCTCAACAACCGGAAGAAAAGGGCCAGTCCTGATAGATATACCTAAAGATGTATTGGCATCAAAGCTTAAAACACCCGAAAAGAATCATAAAGCCCCGGTGCTCGAGGGATACAACCCGACAATCAAGGGCCACAGCGGCCAGATAAAAAAGGCAGCCGCGCTTCTACAGAAGGCAAAGAAACCTGTAATTATTTCAGGAGGAGGCGTTGTAGGCTCTGGAGCTGAAGATGCTCTCACAGCCTTTGCAAAAGCAAATGAAATTCCGGTCACCGCGACCCTGACCGGCAAAAACGGCTACCCTAACACCGACAGACTCTATCTCGGACTCATCGGTTACCACGGAACTGCCGCTGGAAACAATGCAATTCAGAAAGCAGATGTTGTCGTAGCAATCGGAACCCGGTTCGGAGATCGTACAACCGGTCCGCTGAAAACCTTCGCGCCCAATGCACAGGTAATTCACATCGACATTGATCCCGCTGAGATAAGCAAAAACGTGCCGTCATTTCTGCCAATCGTCGGCGACGCATCAAACATCATAAATGCCCTCGGAGAGCAGATGAATAAGGCCGGCAGTCTGGATTGCACAGAATGGCTTGAATACCTGCTGAAAATAAAAACCGACCGTGAAAAACCGGCAGACAACAGCAAGCTGAACATTCCGCTCATCCTTGAGCGTCTCAAAAAGATGGTTCCCAACCCAATAATGACAACGGATGTAGGCCGTCACCAGATATTCGCAGCTCATCATTTCCCTGTAGACAGGAAGAACTCATTCATTACATCAGCCGGCCTGGGGACAATGGGATTCGGACTCCCGGCAGCAATCGGCGCAAAAGCCGGCAAACCCGACGACATTGTAATATCAATAAACGGAGACGGCTCATTTTTGATGTGCTGCCAGGAGCTTGTTACTGCCGTTGAAGAGGACCTTCCGGTTATTGCAATGGTAATGAATGATCAGAGACTCGGCATGATAAGCCAGCTGCAGGATGCCTTCTACGGAGAGCGCTACAGCTGCTGCGACCTCGGCAAATGCGTAGATTTTGCGAAGATAGCAGAAGGAATGGGGGCACTTGGAATAACAGTCGAGAGTCCCGACGAGATTGAAGCTGCCATTCAGAAAGCAATTGATTCAGGAAGGCCTACAGTAATTGAGTTCATTCTTCATGAACAGGGCAATACCTATCCGATGGTAACCGGCACAAGTCTGACTGACTATATTGAAGAATAAGGAGATAAAAATGAATCATACAATATCTATACTTTGCGATGACCAGCCGGGTGTGATGACCCGGATCTCGGGTTTGTTTTCCAGACGCGGATTCAACATTGAGAGTCTTACCGTTGGACATACGGAACTCCCCGGAAAAAGCCGTTTTACTATTGTAGTAAGGGGTGACGACACTGTCCTTGAACAGATTAGAAAGCAGCTTCAGAAGGTAGTTCATGTAATAAAGGTTTGGGACATCAAGAATACCGAAGCAGTTGAACGTGAGCATGCTCTGGTGAAAATAGAAGTAACCCCGGAAATAAGAAGTGAGATCCTGCAGATTATAACTGCTCTTCAGGCAAGAATAATCGATTCAAGCGACGCTGCCTGGATTCTGGAGATCACCGGTGATACAAATGCTGTTAATAATGCCTTTAATCTCCTGGGAGATTATAAAATAGTTGAATCAATCAGAACGGGAAAGATTTCACTCAAGAGAGGTCTGCTGACAAAATAATCGTAAAAGTGCTTCCAATACCCGGAGTACTTTCGACGCTGAGTTCAGCACCAAAGTAATCTGCATACCGGCTTGAGGCAAGCAACCCCAGGCCGGTTCCGTTCTCACCTTCAGTACCGTGAATGCGCCAGTTGACATTTGTTGAAAACAGTTTATTTATATTCTCTTCAGAAATACCTATACCATAATCTTTTACGCTGACAGCCGCTCTACTTTTTTCAGCATGACAGGTAATTTCAACCCGGCTACCGCGCTCTGAGAATTTCACTGCATTTAAAATAAAATTTTTCATAACAAACTCAAACATCTTCGAATTGGATTCGATTATCTGTTCAGGGTCATACTTATGGACTACCTCTATTTCTTTATCCTGCACTTGTGTGCCTAGCGATTCGAGAACTTCATCAATAGCAATTTTAAGCGGTATCGATTCAATAGT